>CANPVY010000086.1 GCA_947581845.1 uncultured bacterium
CCAGCGTGCGGCGCGGTGTCAGCATCCAGTGTCGACCGTCGAGCGCCAGCTGCTTGAGGAACTCGAGATCCACTTCCTTCGGCACCCCTTGCACGATCCAGTGCCAGATGCCCATTAGATCGAGGTCGTCCTCGTTCAGGAAGCAGCTGTAGGGCACCTCGGCGACCTCGGCCTTGGGCAGATAGACGGTGAGGACACGGTCGTCTCCGTCCCAGCGGGGCCTTAGGTCGGAGCGGCCGGTCCCATCTTGGACTCGGATGCGGAACGCGCCCACCTCGAACCAGGCGTCACTCGGCCCGGGCCGGAAAACCACCTTCCCCAGGGCTAGGGGAGTCCCTGCGGGTACGAGGTCGGAGATCTCGGTGAAGCCATCAGCCGTCATGAGGTACGACTTACCTGCCGGGACGCCCGGTAGGTTCAGCAGCGAGGTTCCACGGGCGATGGGATCCGGCAGATACGGAAGCTCGGTGATTCTATCCCTCTCGTAGATCGGGTTGGCTGCACCGGCCTCCTGCCTCTCGGGCGGCGGCTTCGTCGCCGGGAAGTTACCGTCCTTGCGCACGATCACCCCGTAGATGTCCTTCAGCTTCTCCGGGTCTTCGGCCTGTGACGGCGGCAGGTCCAGCATTCCATGCGCCTCGGCGAGTGACCAGGGGCCCTTGGGCGGCGCGATGTGGCGATCGCTGACTTCGTGCGTGACCTGGTCGTCCTTGGCAGGCTCGTCGTTGAAGCTGCGAATCACCAGGCGTTCCAGAGACTCGCCGGGCGAGCCGACGACATCGGCCCGCAGCACCGTGACAGGCGGCGGCAGCGGCTCGAACCGGTAGTACGGCCGCTCGTCGCTGGCGGCCGGGTCATCGTCGTCCACGGGGTTGAGAAGGAGCGGCACCATGTCCGGGACCAGGGCCTTGAACGCTGGGCTGTTCCCGGCCAGGTCTACCCCGCGCACCCGCAACCGGTACGAGGTGCCAAAGCGCAACCGTGGCAGTGATCCAGGCAGGGCGCTGAACATCGTCTCCATCTTGAGCTCGGTGTGTGCCCGCTCCCGCTTGCGCTCGGAGTTCGATTCATCGGTCAACCAGGCGCCCGGCTTGGGCGCGGAGAGGCTCCAGCCCTCCCAACTAGCGAAGATCTCGTGGAGGAAGAGATCCGGTGAGCTTTCGTCGGCGGAACTCGTGACGGCGATCTGCGTGAACCCTTCGTCCTGATAGGAGCGTTCCGGCCCGGCGTCGAAGGCGTACTCGCCGACCCGCTGATGAAGCGACCGCCAACCCTTGGTACGGTTGTCCCACACGTCGACCCGATAGCCCCGCAGCAAGTCCTCCGCATAGAGCACCGGCGTGGGGTCGGCCGGGAGGTTGGTCTGACGCTCCGCCATCGCCTGTAGCTTGGTGGCAAGTCGCAACGCGTTCCCGGTGCGGGCAAGCGCGAAGCCGATGGAGCGGAGGGCGGGGAGGCTGCTCTCGAGATCCGAGTCCGCAGAGCGGTAGAGGATCGAGCGATGGAGGCCATAGGAATAACCCATCGCCTTGAGCGCCGCACCGTCCACGTCGACCTGCACGAGCGCGTAGCCCTCCTTGTTCAACTGCAGCAGTCCGCCCTGAGAGAGATCGGGATCGTCCGGCTGTGGTTTCGCCACGAAGTGCCCATCGTCGAGGACATAGACGGTCTTCGGCAGCACCGCTTCCGGCAGCGGCGCCGGCGCACCGCCTGGCCAGACGGGGATGATCTGGACGGTGGGCAGGTCCGGCGCAGCGGCTTCGCCCACGATCCCACCCTCGAGGGGCACGTCCAGGTCGATCACCAAGCCCAGATCGCGCAGCAGCTTCGGATACTGCGCCAGGGTCGAGACGATCTGGTGGAAGTCGATATCCGGGAGTGGAATGACGGCCGGCAGACGCTCGTACTCACCGCTGATCTCGCCTTTGCGACCCCACTTGTCCACGACTTCGCGCTCCGGCTTCACCGTGCTCTGAGGCGTGAAGAAGTTCGTGACTTGGAAGAAGTCCAGCGTCGGGTCGGGCGGGCCCGGCGGTACGGCGTTCCGCACTCCGCGGCGTTTGCCTTCGCCCGGCTCCTGCATGCGGCGGACGAGTTGCTCGCGCAGCGCCTGGCGGCTCGGTGTGGGCCCGGTCTGCTGGCCGAGCGCCGCGTCGATCTCACGCGCCTCCTTCGCGTCGTGCACGAAGCGGATCGCGCCGAGCGCCGGGTCACGCCGCAGGTCGTCGCGGGAGGGGAACCGCTCGGGCGAGTTCGCAGCGTATCTCTGGTAAATCCCCTCGATGTGGGAGAGCACGTTCCCTACGGGGTAGGAGAAGATCAGCCGGTCGTCGTAGTTCGGGAACTCGTAGGGCCGGATATACGTGTCGAGCGGGAAGAGCGCCCGCCAGAGCTCGGACGACGGCTCGCCCACCCGTTCCGCCTCGACCGTGGGTCCGGGGTTGAAGCGGACGTTGAACCTGAGGTTGCGCACGATGTCCGGCCAGTCGCCGAAGTAGTCGGCAAACTGTTCCAGCCGCGGCCGCGCTCCGCCCTCGTCCGTCATCAGGCGGGGGGAGACATGGATCGACAGCCGGAGGACCTTATGTTCGGGTACACCGGCGGGCAGCGCGGTCCAGATGATCGAGATCGACTTCGCTGGCATCCTAACCCCCGTCAGTTGGCGTAGGCGAGTTGGTACGTGACCCACTCGTCCGCGGTCATCAAGTCGGCGAAGTGTGGTGGCGGCGGAGTCGTGAACTCCTTACGGCACTTGATGTCCACGCTCATGCTGAAGAACAGGATCTCTATCTCTATGGTCAGGGTCGCCTCGCCCCAGACCATCTTGGGCGACGATTGATAGGTGAGCGCCAGATAGAACAGGATGCTGGCCGTGATCAGGCCCAGCACATCGACGTGGCCGTTCAAGCGGAAGTAGCCGGTCAGCGTCGCGACATCGCTCTCCATCTTGAAGTAGATGCCCGCCTTGATCGAGACGCCGCCGCTCGCCACGCCGAAGTCGACGGCGATGCTGGCGCCGAACTCGAGTGCCGCTTCGAGTAGCTCCACGCCATCCAGGCCGAGCTCGATGGAGAAGAAGCCGCCGCCGCCCAGTGCGTAAACCGTGAGCGTGAACGGCTGCTCGCGTGTGCAGAAGTTGAAGCGGAAGCGGACCGGGTCGCCGGTGAACGGAACGCTCAAGCGTCCGCCGAGCGACATGTTGTCCAGGGTCAACACGCCGACGCCGATCGTCGGCAGCGCCAGCGTGAAGCCGGCCTTGATACCGGTGGGCAGGATATCGATGTCCGCATCCACAAAGCCGTCGGAGGGGATGACGTTCTGGAGCTGCTCGACGAAGGCGAGCGGGCCCGCGAACGTCACGTCCTCCACATCGGCCTTTACGTCCGCCTTCTCGCCCGCCTCCTTCTTGAAGCGGACCGAGTTCACCTCGATCGCGATGATATTGAAGAGGTCGAGCGTGAAGTCCTGGACTTTGGCCGAGACATTATAGCTCGGCTCCTTCGCCGTACCGTCGAGGCTGATGGGGATGAGCCCTATCGCCGTGAGCGACAGGGTGTCGGCCGGGTTTCCGTTGACGATGAAGGGACCGAAGCTGTCAACCTCGGGATCCCACTTGAAGATCAGCTGGATCTGCTTTGGCAACTTCGTCGCGTTCTCCAGCTCCTCGGCGACCTCGCCGGCCTCGTTGATGATCTGGGTGAGGAAGGCGGGCACGCGAGTCTTAGGCAGGCTCTCCAGCAGCGCGGTCGTCACCTGCTCGGTCAGGTCGGAGAGCTGATTCTCCAGCTCGTCCTTGAGCGAGCCGAGCTCGACGCCGAACCCACTGGTCAGCGCCCTGACGATGTCGAGCAGCGAGATCCCGCCGAACAGCTCCACGTCGAGAAACTCGAAGAACTTGGCCGGATCGAAGCTGCCTCCCATCATCTCGTCGAGGTCGCCGCTCGCCAGGCCGGTGAGCCGCGAGAGCCCGGAGATGTTGAGGTTGGGCGTGGCCAGGCCGCCGACCTTGTCGGTGCCGGCAGACCCGCCGCCGAAGATCAGCTCGACGGCCTCCGCCAACTCGGCGAAGATCTCGCCGCTGTTCCCGGAACTGTCGCCCGCATCGCCCTCGAAGCCACGCTCGAGATAGCGATCCGGATACCTGATCGGGACGGCGCCCGCTGCGCCAGCGATGTGCTTGACCGCAGGAAGCTCCACGGAGGCGCCCTCGAGCCCGGGGTAGAAGCGCGGCTGGTCAGCGGCGCGGAACGCTGCGTCGTCGTACTCTGAGACGACCTCGGCTCCCAACGTGAGGCTCGCGGTTTCGAACGTGGTGTCGCCCGATTTGCGGCTCTTGGCGTAGGCGACCCTCTGGCCATCGAGCGACTGAGTCTTGCGGAGTGCCGTGTACGAGGACTCCGCCGCCGCGGCGTTGAGCACCGTCGTGTTTGTGACGTGCTTACCGTCGATGAACGCCAGCGGTGCGGTGAACTCCGCCTGTCGGCCTTCGAGATCCTCGGCCACGCAGTGGAAGAGGAAGTCGGAGCCACCCACCCGCAGCCAGAAGGCCTCCTGGCCGTTCCCGTCAATTTCGCTCGTCGTCGGGTCATCCAGGTTCGGGGTCGCCCGAGTCATGATTGTGACCCGGGTGAACGGGAACTTGCGCCCCTCATGCGGCTGGAACAGGGCGGGGAAGACTTTCTCCGGCTGGCGGACCACCACGTACATCCGCTGGCGCAGGAACGCCGTCTGATAGGTTCGCCATCTCTTCCACTTGCGCTCGGTGATCTTGATCAGCGACGCCCGGTGCCCGAACGGGAACAGGTAGCCGCGGTACACCACCTTTACAAACTGGTCGCGGGCCATAGTGGCCCGATGTCGCCACTCTTCGAGCGACAGCAGCTCCTGAGCATCGGCCGGGAGCACGCCCAGCTCCCAGGCGCCGCGCACGTTCATCCAGGCGCCGAGCGCGGTCAGCATAAAGCGGTCGGCGCGGACGACACGATCCTCGCACTCGGGTAGCAGGAAGTCGGAGGTGAGTGTGACCAGCTCGTGCCGGTCCCGCGCGTCGAGTGACATCCGGAACGGGTTGCCTGGGTGGCTGTCCGGGTAGTGCGGCGGCTCCTTCGCCGAGGCGTCACGCGTGTAGTCCGGCGACCAGACGGCGCGCACGGTGCGGTAGTACTCCTCGATCTCGTCGACCGGACTCTCGCCCGGAGGGATCTCGCCCGTCCGTCTTACACCGAGACGTGTGTGCCAGAGTTCGGTGATGCGGCTGTCCTCGTCGGTGACCTCGCGGACGGAGTGTGCCCAGGCGCTGAATCGGTTGGGCGAGAGGATCAGGCGCCAGGGTGTCTCGAGTGCGGTCTGGTACGACGCTGGCTCGTAAGGACGCCGCAGGAGCTCGGCGACGATGTCGGCGAGCACAGGTGCGGCGATCAATCCGTAACCCGGTCGCGTCTGCGCCACCGTGCCCGCGAGTTTCTGCAACCGCTCGGGGGTCACGCGCACGCCGCGCGGGAGGTTGCGGGCCAACCCCTGGGCCACGCTCTGTTGTAGCTCGGGCTCCACCCGTGCCTCCGCTTTCAAGCGGACCACTGCGCCGCCGGCGATCGTTGCCCGTATGATCCCGATACCCTCGCGCGGGTCGATGATCATCGGCCGGCCGATCAGCCGCAGCGGCGGGGGCGGCGGTGGCTGTGCCGAGGCGACGAGGCTCGGCTCGAGCTGCGTCCAATCGAGCAGGGCATCGAGTGTGTAGGGGAGCGAATCCATCGCGCTCGGCAGGCGGAAGGCCAGCCGGCTCCAACCGGCGATGAACGCCCTGACCGGAATGTCACCCGTGCCTGGCTCCTCGCCGGGCTCGAAGAAGGCTTCCTCGGCGATGTTCTGCGGCGGGAAGCGGGCGATGATGAAGGAGCCCGGTGCCTCTTCCGTCGTCTCCCGAACCAGCGTGGCCGCGCCGGGGCCCTCGATCTGCAGGCCGAGATTCACGAAGTCGAAGGTGATGGAGAACAGGTCTCTGGGACGAAGGAGCGCGAGTGGTGGTGCGGCCGCCATCACCAGGCCGGCAGCGCTACCCTTCCCGTTGAAGGACAGTCGGGCGGCTGGAGGCGGCTCGCCGTCGCCCACCTGGCCGTCCCCGAGCGCGATGCGGCTGCCGGCAGGGGGCTGGCTGGGCTCGACGATGGCGCCGGCGACCGGCAGCACCATTCGCAGTAGCGCTGGCTCGCAACGCATCCTCTCCAGAGCTCCGTTCGTTGCGACCATCTCGAACGGCGAAAGCCCGGGAGCATCTCCGATCTCGATGCTGAAGCCCTCGCCATGCAGCCACATCGGTTCCCGGAATTGTGCCATCAACGCGCGCTGCTCACCTGCGCGGTCGAAGCCGACGGCGTAGCGTGCGCTGACCAGTGGGATGCGAGCTGGTGAGCCGGAGTCATCGAGGAGTCGGCCGCCCGGTTCCCAGGTGCCCGCCACACGCCCGTCCGCGCTGTAGGCCACCGCAGCTCGTCGCACGTCAGGTCTTCTATTCTCACCCGCCTCGATCGCGATGCTGTCGAACGGCTCGTCGGCGTAACGCAGGATGCCGGGCCCCT
>CANPVY010000087.1 GCA_947581845.1 uncultured bacterium
GATGAAGCATCGTCCGAAAGAGCGGGGCCTGTCGCGGCAACTCGTCACCGGCGAGATCCCTGGCGCTCGCAAGGTGGTGCCCCTCCGTGCCTTGGCGTTCGGGATCGCCGCCCTCGCCGTCGCCAGCTGGGGTGCCCTCTCGAGCCCGGTGATCCTGGCGGGCTACGACGCGCTATCCTGGCTCCTCGTCCTGACTCCTGCCTATCTGCTGGCCTACTACCGGGGTTGGCTTGGCGCGACACGCGCCCTGGCGGCCGGCACAGCGTTCGTGCTGATCGCCGAGCTGCTCGCCGAGCACGTGTTCAGGATCGATGTCGATTGGGCATTGCTGTTCTTGGTGGCGGTGGCTCTCCTGGGTCTCGGTCTCGGCCTGGGCGTCCTGGCCGAGCTCTTGGACCGGGAGCGGCGGGGGGCGCTGATCCTCGCCCACACCGACCCACTCACCGGGCTGCCGAACCGTCGGCTCGTGGAATTCGTGCTCGCGAAGGAGTTCGGGGCGGCCCGGCGCGGCCGGCCGCTCAGCGTCGCGCTATTCGAGCTCGAGGATCTGGAGGCGTACAACGAGCGGTACGGCCGCTCGGCCGGTGACGAAGCGATACGGGCAGTAGCCGTCTGCCTCGACCACTACACGCGCGAGATGAACGTTTCCGGGCGACTCGATGGCTCGCAATGGCTGTCCGTGTTGTCGGGCGAGAGCATTGATGGAGCGTGGGTGTTCGCCGATCGCATACGCGAGGAGATCGAAACCCACACCTTGTCAACCGGCGAGGTGGCCAGGGTGAGTGCGGGCGTTGCGTCCTACGAGTTGTGGATGCGCGATCCGGCGGACTTGCTCGGTTCGGCGGAGCAAGCGCTACGCCGCGCGCGGGATGAAGGGGGCAATCGCGTCGCCTACCACACGGCCGCAGGCGAGTCAGCGGAGCTGCCGGTGGGCTTCGGCGGTTTCCCGACAGCAGAGAAACGGGCGCTCGAGCACGCCTGGCGGCATCTGGCGCTGGAGGCTGCGGAGATTCGCTACCGCGCTCTCTTTGATGGCGTTCCGATGGGGTTGTACCGATCCGCTCCCGACGGTCGGGTGATCGATGTCAATCCGGCACTGGTGCGGATGCTGGGCTACCCGGATCGAGAGAGCCTCCTGGCTGTAGATGCGGCCGAGCTATACGCGGAAGCGGAGGAGCGACTGCCGTGGCAGTCGTTGCTGGGGCGCGAGCGAACTGTCCTGGATTACGAGGTTCGACTGCGCCGCTACGACGGGTCGCTCATCTGGGCGCGCGACAGCGCGCGGGCCGTGCTGGGTCGCGGAGGCAAGGTGCGCTACTACCAGGGCGCACTGGTGGACATCACGGAGAGGAAACGCGCCGAGGCGGAGCTGCGAGAGACGAACGAGAAGCTGCGGGCGGTGATCGATGCCGCTCCGCTGGCGGTGCTGACGCTGGATCCCGAGGGCAGGGTGACAAGCTGGAACCCGGCGGCCGAACGGATCTTTGATTGGGAAGCAAGCGAAGCTTTCGGGCGTTCCGTCCCGCTCGTGGCCGAGCGTCAAGAGGAAATCGACGAGCTTTATGCCCGGGTGATGCGAGGTGAGTTGCTGGCGGGTGTGGATTTGCTGCGTTTCAAGCGCGATGGCACACCTGTCGATGTCAGCCTCTGGGCCGCGCCGCTGTTCGACGCGGAAGGCGAGGTGGCCGGCAGCCTCGCGATGTTGGCAGACATAACGGAGCAAAAGCGAGCAGAGCAGCAGCGTGTTCTGCTGTCCACGGCGGTGGAGCAGGCCGCCGATGCGATCGTGATTACGGACAACGAGGGAGCAATCCAGTATGTGAACCCTGCCTTCGAGGCGATCACAGGGTATGAGCGCGACGACGTCCTCGGTCGCAACCCGCGGTTGCTCGCCAGTGGCAGGCACGACGCGGCGTTCTATCGCGAGCTGTGGGATACGCTGACGAGCGGCGATGTGTGGACCGGGCAGTTCATCAACAGGCGGAAGGATGGCACGATTTACTGGCAGCTTGGCACGATCTCTCCGGTCAGAGATACAAGGTGGGAGGTGGTTAACTATGTCAGCGTCGCCCGCGATGTGACACGCGAGATGGAGTTGGAGACGCAGCTGCGGCAAGCCCAGAAGATGGAGGCCATCGGTCAGCTCGCCGGCGGGATCGCCCACGATTTCAACAACCTGCTCACAGCGATCCTGGGCAACAGCGAGATGCTGTTGTCTGCGCCCGGTGCTAAGGGCCTGGCGCGTGAGTTGGCGGAGGAGATCGCTGAGGCCGGCAAGCGGGCCGCGTCGCTGACAAGACAGCTCCTCGCCTTCGGCCGTCGTCAGGTGCTCCAGCCCGAGGTGCTCGACCTGAACGCTGTGATCAGCGAGGTGACACAGATGGTGCGGCGGGTCATCGGCGAGCAGGTGACGCTGAAGGAGGAGCTGGACGCGGCGCTCGGGTTCGTCAGCGCGGATCGCGGCCAGCTCGAGCAGGTCATCGTGAACCTGGCGGTCAACGCGCGAGACGCCATGCCGGACGGAGGCGCACTGACGATCGAGACCGCGAATGTCGATCTCGACGACGCCTACGCCGAGATGCACGCTCCGACCGCACCGGGACGATATGTGATGGTGGCGATCAGCGACACGGGAGTCGGCATGGACGAGGAGGTGCGGTCGCGCATCTTCGAGCCGTTCTTCACGACCAAGGAGCTGGGCAAGGGTACGGGGCTCGGCCTCGCGACCGTGTACGGCATCGTCAAACAGAGCAAGGGGTACATCTGGGTCTACAGCGAGCCGGGTCAGGGCACGACCTTCAAGGTCTACCTGCCCCGTGTCGAGGATGCGGAGGCGCTCTCGGAGGTCAGGCGGCCTCTAGGCGGGGCGCCAGAACCAGCGCCAGGGAGGGGCGAGACGGTCCTCCTAGTGGACGACGACCGCGGGGTCCGAGCTGTCGCCTGTCGCACTCTCACGGACTGCGGCTACACGTGTCTCGAAGCGAGTGGGCCGACGGAAGCGTTGGAAGTTGTCCAGCGCCACGAGGGGCCGCTCCACCTCCTGATCACCGATCTCGTGATGCCCGAGATCGGTGGGCCCGAGCTGGCCGAACGGCTTCTCGCGTCATTTCCCGAGCTGCAAGTGCTATACATGACAGGATATACAGAGAGAGCGATTCAGCGCCCGCTAGCGGCAAAGCGACCGAAGCTGTTGGTCAAGCCTTTCAACCGACAGTCGCTATTGCGAAGGTCGCGTGAGGCACTGGACGAGCCGCGCCGAGCAGGTGACGGGATCGGGGGTTCCGGCTAAGGCGACGGACGAATTGGACAACGCCCACGCAAGTGGGGAGATCCGTTGAGGATGGGACAGATGGCCGTAACGCGTAAGCGCTACCAGCTTGCCCACATCACCATCGTCGTCGCGTATACGTTCTTCTGCGTCACGGTCCTGGGCATCGAGCACCCGATCGTTCGGTGCTTGGCTGCATTGGTGAGCGCGCTGCCGGTCCTCTGGGCGGTATGGGTGCTCGCCGTCGCGCGCGTCCCGGCGGAGACAATGGGGGAGCGTATTCGCGAGGCGTTGCGATACCCGACGGCGAGCGCCTGCTATCGCGGTATCACGGAGGAGCTGCTGCTGATGGCACGCGAGGCCATGGAGCTGCTGCAGGTGGCCTCCGACGTGGGCGCGGGTCGTATGAGTCCCGACGCTGGCTTTCGTCGCCAGGGCGAGATCGAGGGCGGCATGAAGCGTCGTGTCGAGAAGATCGGCGAGCTGGCGTCCGCCTGAATGAAAGTCGTTACGGGTACAATGCGTCTGGAACGTGGACCGCGGAGGTGAAGGGGCGTGACCGGATCGATCCTGCTGGTCGATGACGACCCGGGCGTGCTGAGCACGCTGAGTCACTACTTCCAGCTCCACGACCTCGAAGTGCTCCGCGCTATGACGGGTCGAGAGGCTGCGGAGCTGTACGAGAGCGAGCGCCCGGACGTAGCTCTCGTGGATCTCCGGCTACCCGACCTGTCCGGTCTCGACTTGCTGCAGCTGCTCCACCGCAGCGGTGCAACGGTCATCATCCTGACGGGGCACGGGGACATCCCCACGGCTGTCCAGGCGGTCAAGTCCGGGGCGGAGAACTTTCTGACCAAGCCTGTGGATCTGGGCCATCTGGACGCGGTCGTGGAGCGCGCCTTGGAGAAGGCGCGGCTGAAGCGGGTGCAGAGCCACCTGCGCGAGTCGCCCAACGGGTCAACACTGGAAGCGCTCGGCAGCTCACCCCAGATGCGAGAAGTGGCGGCCCAGATCGAGCGTGCGGCGCAGTCGGAACGGACGACGGTCCTGCTATTGGGTGAGAGCGGTACGGGCAAGGGGTGGGTGGCCGAGCGGATCCATCACATCTCGCCGCGCAGGCAAGCGGCCTTCGTCGAGGTCAACTGCTCGACGCTGACGGGTACGTTCCTGGAAAGCGAGCTCTTCGGTCACGAGAAGGGCGCCTTCACCGATGCGAAGACGCTCAAGCGGGGGTTGTTCGAGGTAGCGGACCGTGGGACGATCTTCCTGGACGAGATCACCGACATGGAGCCCGGCCTGCAACCGAAGCTGCTGAATGTGCTCGAGTCGCGGGCGTTTCGGCGCATCGGCGGCACCCGCGAGATCGCAGTGGACGTGCGCGTGATCGCCGCCTCGAACACTGACATACAACGAGCCGTCGCCGAACAGGTCTTTCGTGAGGATCTGTTCTATCGCCTGAACGTCATGCCGATCGAGCTCCCACCGCTGCGCAAACGCAGCCAAGAGGACGTCGCCGAGCTTGCGCTGCGCATACTCAGCGGGCTGAGCCGCGAGTTCCCGCGTGGCCCGCAGCGGCTGTCCGAGTCGGCGCTGGAGCTGCTGGTGCGCTACTCATGGCCGGGCAACGTTCGCGAGTTGCGAAACGTGCTCGAGCGTGGGCGGATTCTGGCCGGTGATGCGGAGACCCTGGAGCCTGCTCACCTGCCGGCGGAGCTACGCGGGGGGACGCTGAGCTCGCAGCCGAGAAACGACGATCTCCCCAGCCTGGAGGAACTCGAGCGCCGCCATATCAGCCGGGTCCTCTCCTACTTCCATGGGAACCGCACGCGTGCGGCGCAAAGGCTGGGCATATCTCGAGCGACTCTGCACAACAAGATCAACAGGTACGGCCTCAAGACCGTCGGTCTCGAGGCCGGTTAACCCGCTGGCTTGGCTTGACTACTGGTTGGGGCGCTTCTAGTTGACAGCGTCGAGCGCGAGGATCTTGCGGAGAAAGTCCTGCCGCTGCCACGCTTGTGCCCCGGGATGACCTGGCACCTCTGCAGGACCGTAGAGCTCGACCTGGCCGCTCTGGGCCGCGGTCAGTGCGGAGTGGTAGCGTGCCTCAGCCGTGAAGGCTCGGGAACCGAGCGCGGCACCGATGCCGGCGGCCAAGACCACGGCCAGGCATACCACGCCCTGGGTAGCCCATCTGCGGCCGCGCGCCGAAGCCCGTATCAACGAGCCGGCGATCCAGGCCGGCCGCTCTTCGATGAAGACAGGCACCCCAAGCGTCTCCGCACGCGAGTGGAGCGCGAGCGAGCGCTGCTCGAGCTCCGAAATCGTCTTCGCTATGATCCTCGCCACCCTCAACCTCCTTGTGACCTGCCCGGTCGAGGCCCTCCCTGTGCAAGAGAGCCATTCCTGAGCTGCCGGCCGCGCCGACAGTTCCGGCCCCCGCACGGGCAGGGAGCGTGCCCGGCGGGGCGAGCGCGCTATCTTATTGTTACATAAAGGATTAGCCGTGTGAGCGGCGCCGTGCGCCGAGCGGGGCTTGCCCACGAACTGGACGTTCGGGGGCGGGGATCGGTGAAGAACGGCCGATGCGGCACGATTTTCCGCCGGGTGTCAAGAAATGCTACAGTGTCGA
>CANPVY010000088.1 GCA_947581845.1 uncultured bacterium
AAAGGCGGCAGCCCGGCAGGCGACATGGCCGGTCTCGGCGCCGGTGCCGGGATGGGGGCCGGCATCGGGATGATGCTGCCCGGCATGATCTTCGAGTCGCTGCGCGGCCGTAGCGGAGCGGCGGCCGCAGCACCCGCCGCAGGTACCGCGGCGGAGGCGATCGCCTGTCCTCACTGTCACACCGAGGTGGCGCCCGACGCCCGTTTCTGCCCGCGCTGCGGCGAGTCGCTGGTGGCCGGCGACCGCTGCGAGCGGTGCGAAGCGCCCTTGCCACCGGACGCCAAGTTCTGTAGCCGTTGCGGCGAGCCCGTGGGTGTGACCGAGCGGACCTGCCCGAACTGCCAGGCGAAGCTGCCAGCCGGCGCACGATTCTGCATGGAGTGCGGCGAGCGCGTCCAGGAGTGATCGCACCACCTAGCTGACTGAAGAGTGGCCCGCCAGGCCCTGAGCCCCAGCTGCCCGCAATGCGGTGGCCCGGTAGACGTGCCGGAGGGGGCAACGTACGCGCGCTGCCGCTACTGCTCCGCCGAATCGTTCGTCGATCTCAGCGGCGCGCTGCTCCATCAGGTGATTCGGATCGCGGTCCCCCGCGCCCGGGTGCCGGGCCTGGTCAAGGCACGCGCGCGGGAGGCGGGCTGGGCCGACGCCCTCGTCGCTGCGCTTACGCTCAATTACGAGCCGGTTTGGGAGATCGAGAGTCCGGACGGCCGGCGGCTGTGCATCAGTGCTCGGCCGGGGCCGGAGGGCCGCTTCACGCTGGTCAGGATGCCCGGTGGCGAGCGGGCCTTCGTGGAGCCCGGCGCAGCTCGGCCGGCCGGCGAGTGGAACGAGCCCGAGCTGACGCCGGAATCGCTGGCTGAGGTCGCCGCTCGAGCCACGGGCCGCCCGATCGCCATCAAGACCGTTCGCTTGATCCACCGCCCCATCTACACGGGCAAGGTCCGTGTCGCTGGCGCGACCCTCGAGTTCCGGCTCGATGCTCTGAGCGGCGAAGTGGACGTCGACTGGCCGGTCGAGACGACTTATCGGCGCCGCAACCTCGCCTGGACGATCACCGCCGCCATGATCGCGGCGGCAACGTTCCTGCCCCTGCCGCTGGCAGCGTTGGCGGTGGTCCTGCTCGCCGGGCTCACGGCCTGCGCGCTGCAGCGTCCGATCCAGGCACCCAGGGCGCAGCGATCATGAACGAGCTCAAGCTGCTGCCCCTGACCTGCCCGCAGTGCGGCGCCCCCGGCGTCGTCCGGCAGGGCACACGCATAACCGAGTGCGACCGCTGCGGCGCACGCCTCTGCCTGACCCAGACGGACACGCCGCGCTACGAGGCCGTCGCGCAACTCAGCGGCCTGGAGGCGGTGAACGCGGCGCGCGTCTGGCTGGAGAGCCGACGCCAGGTCGGCTTGCTCGGCCGGCCGGAGCTCTTGCTCGTCCCCTTCCACGAGATCGCCGGCCGCCGGGTCGGGATCTTCGACCGCAAGGTGCCGGAACGGCACCGGGTGCACCGCACCGTCTACTCCCCGCAGGGCGGCACGGACGTGGAAAGCGAATGGGTCTACGTGGAGCGGGAAGATACCAAGGTGATGGTCTCGGATTTCCAGCAGCTCGTCCCGGCCGCACGAACCCGCTGGGACCTGAAGATGTACGACGCACGTGCCGCCCGTAAGCTGGCGACGTTGCGCAGCTTCGATCTCGTGGAGGCGCAGCGCCGCGCCACGGTCTATGCGGAGGAACAGTCGCCGGCCGCCACCGCCCGACGTCGTTTCATCGAGCGCCAGTTCGGCGAGAAAGGCGCAGCCGAGGTGGTCGCCACGTCGCGACGCACCCTCTTCTTCCCCTTCTGGTCGATACCGATACAAACGGCGGCGGGAAACCATGAGATCGTGGTGGACGGCATCGCCGGGACGATCGTCGCTTGGTGCTTGCCCGAGGCCTACCCCGGTTCGAGCCTCAGCTGGGCGGCGCTGGCCGCGCTCGGCGCGCTAGGGCTCGGCCAAGCGCTGAACGCCGTCCTCAGCGGCACGGCCGTGGTCAATCCCGTCCTCGCGTTCTTCGTCGGCGTGCTGGCCACCGGGGCCGCGCTGTGGCGCGCCAACCGACCGGATTGGACGCTACGCTCCTGGCCGGAGCCGGACACGTTGCCGAGCCGATCGCCATGACGGCCGACCCGAAGCAGCCTCGCGTCCTGGTGCTCCGCTGCCGTGCCTGCCGGGCGGCGTTGCCGGCGGCCTCGAACGATGTCGCCTTCCGCTGCCCGCAATGTGGTCGGGCCTGGGAGATCGATGGCGCCGAACTCGACGAGCGGCCCTCCCTCTATGTGCCCCCGCCCGCCGTCGCCTCGCATCCGCTGCTCTACCTGCCGTACTGGAGCTTCAGCGTGGCGGTCTTCGCGAAGCCAACCAGCGTTCTGCCCGATGAGGGACAGCTCACGGCTCGGGATCGTGCTGCACAGATCCGGCGCGCCTGGGTCTCCGCCTACGCCGTCCACCGCCCCACCTACGTGGGCGAGTGGGGGCTCGTCTACACACGCATCCAACCAGATTGGGAGATGCGACGCGGTCACGGGCCCGAGGCTCCCGGGGCGGCCATCTCGAGCCAGGACGCCATGAAGATCGCCTACCACTACGTGCTGGCCGAGATCGACCGGGCCGCCGACATCGGCTCGCTGGACCTGCACCTCGAAGTCGGCGACCCGGAACTGTGGGCGATCCCCTGCTACGACATCGGGCCTCAGATCCGCTGCCCCTGGACACGCGCCGAGCTGCCAGCCACGGCACTCGACGACCTGTCGGAGATCCGCCGGGAGACGGTGCGGCGCGAGGCTTGAACACCCCCTGGCTTCCAGACCCCAGCGGCCAAAGATTACGGTACCCGACGAGAGCCCCAGCACACCGCTCGACTCGGCCGTCCGGTCCGGACTGCCTGACCGGACGCCCGACCACGATCGGTCACGACTTGCCGATGGGAGGAACACGGAATGCGAGGACTTGCCCGCTCAATCGCCGTCGCCACGCTACTCTGCTCGGGAGCGGCAGCGCCGCTGCCGGCGCAGAGTTCTGACAGACCGATTCCCTACCCGGTCGTTCCTTCGGGCCAGTTCAAGCGGGCCGTCGCGAACGGCACACGTACGACCACGGGAGTGCCGGGCTCCAACTACTGGCAGCAGTGGACGGACTACACCTTGCGAGCGCGGTTCCTGCCCGACGAGAAGCGCCTGGAAGGCAGCGGTCGCATCCTCTACCA
>CANPVY010000089.1 GCA_947581845.1 uncultured bacterium
ATCCGAGCAGCCGCTCGACGATGCCGGGTTGTGCGACGATGGCCAGCCACATGAGCACGCCGCGCAGCGTGGTGGGGCCGCGCTCGGGAATCACCACGACCGCTAGCAGGTTGAGCGGCAACAGCAACGCCACTGCGTTGACAATCGCGCGACCCATCGGCTCGCTCGCCGTGGCGCCGAAGGCGAAGTGCAGCAGCACCCGATCGGCCATCAGCAAGAGGACGATCGCGAACAGCAGGCGCGTGCGATGGAAGCGCCAGCACTGAAGCGCGCCGATCACGAACACGGCCGGGTAGACCGGCGCGAAGTCCACCACCCACTCGCGCGCCGCGCCCCATTGCAGCAGCAGGAAGGCGACGAGCAGTAGCGCACCTTCCGGCAAGAGCAGGGTACGAAGCGTCTTCAGAATTCGGTTACCTCACTGGGAGTTGGGCCGCCGCAGCCCCCCGACAGGCTGCACTGGGGGACGTGGAATGCCCAGCAATCTACGACAATCCTCCTTCTTGCAGAACCCTTGGAAGTCCGATTCGCTGGGAGGCCCTGCAGGTGCGGCCAGCTCCCGGGCCCGCGTCCCAGACGCTCCTCAGCCGCCACGAGACCGAGTGCCGGAGCGCGAAAGATCCTCCGGATACTCTCCGGCGGCGATCAGCTGCCTGAGCCTCCCGACCACGTAGGGCCGATCCTCCGGGTGAGTCATTCCCAACCATGGCCCGGGGGTCGCGATCACCTTGACCTGCACCGCGCCCTCCGCGATCAGGTCGTTTACGGCCGTACTGAGCAGGAACTCCGCGTCCAGGTCGGCAATGTGCTCAGCCAGGAACTCCTCAAACTGCCGCTCCAGCAGCGGGAACGCCGCCAGGGTCGCCGCCCAGAGGTTCATCGAGATCGTCTCGTCACCGGTCAGCACGAAGGGCTCACCGGCCAAGCTGACGCCGGTGATGCTTCCCTCCCCTTCCTGAATCTGTTTGACCTCGGTGACGCGCCGGAGGTAGCCATCGGGGTCCAGCTCGCACACCGCGCGCGAGACGCCGCCGTGCGGCGACAGTGTATCCCGTAACCTGTAACCGGTCGCCGCGAAGTGCGCCGCGCCGCTGTCGGCGACCTCGCGCAGGTGCTCGGCCAGCCGAACGTAGGCCGCCGCGCCGTAGAAGTCGTCGGCGTTCATCGCGACGAACGGCTCTGACACCAGTGGTTCGGCCGCTAGGACCGCGTGGCCGGTGCCCCACGGCTTCACACGCCGGTTGGGCACCGAGTAGCCGGTCGGCAGCGCGTTCAGCTCCTGGAAAGCGAACGCGAAGCTCAGCGCATCACCGAAAACCCGCAAGACATGCTCGCGCAGCGACGCTTCCAGCTCGCGGCGCGTGACCAGGACGACCTTCGCGAACCGGGCCCGCGCCGCATCGTAGATCCCGTAGTCCAGCAGGGTCTCGCCGCTGGGCCCGACGGCCTCCAGCTGCTTCACGCCGCCGTACCGGGTCGAGAGCCCGGCGGCAAGCACGATCAGTGTCAGGTCCATTCGCTCAGTGCCGCTCATGCGCCGCTTCCAAGAGTCGGCGCACGGCCGGCTCGACCCTGATCAGTAGCTCGGCTTGCGGCTGTGCGCCGCGCTCCAGCACCTCCAGCTGCTCTTCCCGCCGAGAATCAGGCAACCTGCGCCCTCTACGCACCGCCGCGAGCGCCTCGAGGCCCAGCTCTGCGAGGCGCTGCAGGTTCGTTGAGAGCGGTTCGGCCTCACGCAACAGAGCCGACGACCGGATCAGCGGCAGCAATCGCTGATGATTGTCGCGCCAGCTGACCAGCCAAGCCTCGATCGCGCCGGCATTGCGCTGATGCGACCGGTCGGCCAGCAACTCGTCCACCATCCTCGAGAACTCGCGCGCCACATCGCTCTCCGGCCGCGTCGCGTCCACCAACCGGTTGAGCGGCATCAGGCTCGTGTACTCGCGACTCTGCGGGCGCTGGTAGTACTTCACCGGCTCCAGGAGATCGGTCAGCGTCTTCAGCGCATCGATCGGGCGGTAGTCGGTCAGGCGTCGCAACATGCGTTCGTGGCTGGAGCGGTGCGTGAGGCCCAGTAGCTCGAGCCGTTGGCTCGTGACCTCGAGACGACGGTACATGTCCTCGACATCGTCGACCTCAGGCGGTGACCAGAGTCGCTCGGCGATCGCCGCAGCCCGTGGCCAGATCCGCGAGTCGATCGTCTCCCAGGTGACGAATTCCGACCACATGCACGCTTCACCGCCCAGCACGCGCTCTTTCTCGTCCGGGCTCAACTCGGCGGCCGCGCCGCTCAGCGGATCTACCTGGTAGTGCTGCGCGGCGGAGAGCATGTGATCGAGGTAGTACCCGTTGGAGAGGATGCCCTGGTAGCTCTGGCGTGCCGACTCGGCCAGCGATTCCTGGCCGCGCCACGACTGGATGACGATGTCGCCGGGCAGATCGGGATGAAAGATCTCGTCCCACCCCACCATCGTTTTTCCGTACTTGGAGAGTATGCCCTGGATGCGACGGTTGAAGTAGGCCTGGAGCGCGTGGTTGTCCGCCATGCCCTGTTCCCGCATGAACGCTTGGATGCCTGCGTTAGCGTCCCACTGGACACCGTTCACCTCGTCACCGCCGATGTGGAAATACGGGTCGGGAAACAGCTCCGCCATCTCGCCGATGAACGCGTCGAGAAACTCGTAAACCTCCTCTCGGGTGGGATCCATGGCCGGATCCTGGATGCCCCAGGTGCGCTCGATCTCATAGGGGCCGGGTGCGCTCGCCAGCTCCCGATGGCCGACGAACCAGCTGGTCGTGTGGCCCGGCACGTCGAACTCGGGAACCACCCGGATACCGCGATCGCGCGCGTACTCGATGATCTTGCGGACCTCGTCCTGGGTGAAGTACTTCCCGTCCGAGCCCAGCTCGTGGAGTTTCGTAAAGCGCTTGCTCTCGATGCGGAATCCCTGGTCCTCGGTCAGATGCCAGTGCAGCACGTTCAACTTCAGCGCGGCCATGCCGTCGAGGTTCCGCTTGATCACTTCCGGCGGGATCCAGTGACGCGCGACATCGATCAACAGGCCGCGCCAGGGGAAACGAGGGTGATCCTCGATGCGGACCGCCGGGACCTGGAAGCCTTCGTCCCCGAGCTCGACCAGCTGCAAGAAGGTCTCGATCCCGCGTAACGCACCGTACGGCGTCGGCGCATGCAGGCGCGCGCGTGCAGCGGTGACCACCAGCTCGTAGGACTCGTCTTCGACGGCCGAACCCACCTCGGGAGCGGGGCCATCGCACTCTATGGCCAGCGTCGCGTTCGCGGACGGAGCTGCCATGCCCATGTAGATCCCCGTCTGCCGCGCCAGCCGCTCCACCATCCTGGCGACGGCACGCTCGAGGCGCGGCTCGCTGTAGCCGGTGAGGGCAGCGCGGAACGTCGAATCGATAGCCAGGTGACCGTCAGCGAGTTCCAGGGATGCGGGCACCGGCATGAGCGTGTGCCGTGGCGCCACTTCTACCTCCACAGGCTCGATCGATGGAACGGGTCGCGCGGGCGCGCAGCCGCCCACGAGCAGGATAGCGCTGGCGAATACGGATCCGGTAGTCGCTTTCATAGTGCAGTCCCAAGGTGCAGTTCTGGTTGATCGGGCCTGCCGTCAAGATAGCGTCCACGCTTGACCAGGCCAGGAGCGGCGCCAAAGTAAACCACCCACGTGACGGCGACGCCGGAGCGCGTTAGTGTTAGCATATCGTCCGACGGGCCGCTCGCTGGTCGTGCGAGTTGCTTGAGCACCAGTCATGGCGCTTTGGGCTGAGCTGATGCAGATGCCGAGTCGCATCCTAATAGCGTTGACCCTCGTACAGGCGTTGACCCCGGCCAAATCGAGTGCGCTGGGACAGGGCATCTCTGATCTCGTCCAAGAGGGGATCCGCAGCCGGATCGAGGCCTCGCTCGGCTCGGCAGAGTCCCTGGTGGCCGGCACGCGCGTCTATGCGGTGCAGGCGCTACCGGCCTTCTACGAGCGGCGCACCTACTGGCCAGCCTGGAGCGACGACAGCGGTCTGCTTCCGCGGGCGCAGGCGTTGCTGAGGGCGATTCGCGCCGCGGACCGGGAAGGGCTGAGACCGGCCGACTATCATCTCGCCGCCATCGAGGCCTTGCTTGCCAGGCTCAGCGGGCGTCGCAACATCGGTCCACGCAGCGCGACCCTGCGTGTCTACCTCGACCTGGTGCTCACGGACGCGTTCCTCATCTACGGCTCGCACCTGCTGGCCGGTCGCGTGGATCCCGTGACGATCGATGCCATGTGGGTCGCCAACCGCCGCGACGCGAACATGGTCGCTGTCCTCGAAGACGCCATCGCCTCGAACCGCGTTGAGGAGTCTCTCCGCGCGTTGTTGCCCGCACACCCCGAGTACTTTCGGCTCCGCGACGCCCTCGCGCGGTATCGTACCCAGGCCGAGCAGGGCGGCCGGCCCCGGGTGCCCGATGGGCCGAAACTGACGCCGGGCGATCGGGGACCGCGCGTCCTCGCCTTGCGCCAACGCCTGGTGGCTTCCGGCGACCTCGACCCGGCACAGGCGACGGCGGCGGACAGCTTCGACGTCACGCTGGACACGGCGCTGCGCGGGTTCCAGCGACGACATGGGCTCGAGGTGGACGGCACCGTGGGACCCGCCACGCTGGCGGCCCTGAACATCACGGCGGGAGAGCGGGCCCGCCAGATCGAGCTCAATCTGGAGCGCTGGCGCTGGCTGCCCCAAACGCTCGGGCAGCGCTACGTGATCGTGAACATCGCGAACTTCGAGCTCGATGTCGTGGAGGCCGGCCAGACGGTGCTCACGATGCGGGCCGTGGTCGGGCGCCCTTACCGCCGGACGCCGGTCCTCAGTGACAGCCTCACGTACCTCGTGTTCAGCCCGTACTGGCAGGTGCCCCGGAACCTCGCAGTGGAGGACCTGCTGCCGCAGATCAAGCGGGATTCCACGTATCTGAGCCGGCAACAGATCAAGGTATTCGCGCCGGGCGCCGACGGCCTGCCCCAGGAGATCGATCCGAAGAC
Source organism: uncultured bacterium (assembly GCA_947581845.1). Classification (GTDB taxonomy): domain Bacteria; phylum Gemmatimonadota; class Gemmatimonadetes; order Palauibacterales; family KS3-K002. The sequence goes on from CANPVY010000089.1 coordinate 5,043, forward strand.
GATCGATTGGAGTCGAGTCACAGCTCAGAACTTCGATTTCCGTTTGCGGCAGGAGCCAGGCCCCGCTAACGCCCTCGGTCGCGTGAAGTTCATGTTCCCGAACCGGTTCAATGTCTATCTGCATGACACGCCAGCCCGGGACCTGTTTGGAAAAACGTCCCGCGATTTCAGCTCCGGTTGCATCCGCCTCGAGAAGCCGATCGAGCTCGCCGAGTACCTGCTCCGCAGTGATCCCGCCTGGCCGCGCGACAAGATCCTTGAGGCGGCCAACCGGCGTGTCGAGCAGACCGTGCGCCTCCCGAGGCCGATCCCGATACACCTTCTCTACTGGACCGCCTGGGTCGCCCAGGATGGCTCGATCCAGTTTCGCAACGATGTCTATGGCCGAGACCCGCTGCTCGATCAGGCCCTTCGGGCCTCGCCGCCTCGGTCCTAGATTGCACGGGGCCGAGCGGCTGGAACGCTCGAATGCCAGATGAAGAGACTGCATCTGTGGTCTTGCCCGCTGATCGTCGCCATGCTGCTGACGACCTCGCATCAACCGCCGGTCACATCACCTCAGGCCGTGCGCGGCGCGCCTGCCAGCTTCTCACCCGAGCGGGCCAGCTTCTCCGTGCGCTTCAAGGACGAGCTGTCACCCTACCGTGTCCTGGCCGTGTTCGTACTGCCGGGCGAAACCTTGAATCTCGAGTTAGTGGCCGAGGGTAGGGACCGCAGGTTCGTGCTGGCGGCGGTGGCCGGCCAGATCGCGCCCGCGGGCGACCGCCGCTGGCGCTGGACAGCGCCCACCGCGACCGGTCTCTATCCACTCACGCTGGCCCAGGTCGAGCCACCCGACTCGATCACGCTGAACGCGTTCGTGATGGTCCCCTACGGCGACCTCAAGGGTGAAACCCTCAACGGGTATCGCATCGGGAGCTACCCCGCGCGACCGCTGAGAGGTCTGTCGATCTACCGGCCGCCGCGCGGCTTCATCGAGGTCACGCCGGAGAACCAAGAGACTCTGGTGGCCCCGCACTTCAGGCTCGGCCAGTTCCTCTGCAAGCAGGAGGGCGGCTGGCCGAAGTACCTCGTGCTGAAGGAGCGGCTCCTTCTGAAACTCGAGGTCATCCTCGAAGAGGTGAACCGGAGAGGCTACCGCGCTCAGACGTTCGCGATCCTGAGCGGCTACCGAACGCCCTACTACAACCGCCTGATCGGGAACGTCAGGTACAGCCGGCACGTCTGGGGCGGCGCGGCGGACATCTATATCGATGAGAACCCCAAGAACGAGATGATGGACGACCTGAATGGGGACGGTCGGATCGATTATCGGGACGCCGACATCGTCTACGACATCATCGACGAGATGTACGGGCAGCCGTGGTACGCGCCCTTCATTGGCGGGCTGGGGCGATACAAGAGAACGAAGCATCACGGGCCGTTCGTCCATGTGGACACCCGCGGCTTCCACGCCCGCTGGGGCACCTGAGCCATCTCCCACGCCCCATGCACAGTCGAGTTGCCGGCTACGCTGGCGCTCAGCCGCCGGCTTCCCTCTTGGCCTCCCATTCCTCCCAGGTCATCACCTTGAGCGGCTCCAGTTCGGCACGCTCGAGATCCCGCTGCATGCGACTCAGCTCGCTCTCCGAGGTCAGCTCGGCGAACTGCGCCTCGCCCTCCGCGAGTTCCGCGCCGAGGTCCTGCATACGGCGGAGCTCCGAATCCGTCGGCCGGCCGGTGTACCCGTTCACCGAACCGAAGAGATTCCCAAGATGCTCACGTAGCTTCTCCTCGCCGGAGATACCGCCATCGCCACGGCTGGCGACAAGGCCCTTCTCGTACTCGTCCAGCCGCTCCGCGTAGCGCTCCAGACGCCTGGCCGCGCTGGCAGGCAACCGGCCCGGAGATCGTGCGGCGCTCGTGTCTATCACGTAGCGATCACGTAACCGATCAGGTAGCGCTTCTCCCTATCATGTAAACGATCATGTAAACGATCATGTAGATGATCACTTCGGTGCGGCACCACGACACGGCCCGGTCATCCGCCAGCGGGCATGGCGAAGATGGAGTCGTCGGCTGTGCGACTAGAAGCGGGCGTCGCAGACTTCGCCCTGCAAAGTTAAGATCTACAAGGCCGATTCGTTGCTGTGTGCCCTGCAGGCCGGGCCAACCATAGGGCCGGATGCATGCGTCAAACAGATGGATGTTGCAGCGATCAGCCCAACTACCCGAGAGGCCTCTCGTGACCTACGACAGGATGCCGAGTTCTACGCTCTCCAGGTTCCTGCCGGCGTTGTTTGGCGCCGCGCTGATGGGATGCGCCCGTACGGGCGGACCGGCCGCGCACGAATGGTACGCGGTCTATGACACGATCGGCGACACAGTCGTCGTGCGGACGGAAGCCGGCAGCGTGTGGGGCGACACGGCCGAGCTGGTCGCCGATCTGAGGATCGGCGAGTTCGAGGGTGCGGACGAATACATGTTCGGCCGGATTCGATCCCTGGCGGTGGCCCCGGACGGCTGCATTTATGTCTTCGACAGTCACGCTAAGGAACTGCGGAAATACGGGCCCGACGGTGCGTATCTGGGAACGTTCGGGCATGAAGGCGGCGGCCCCGGCGAGTACAAACGTCCCGACGCCGGCCTCGCCGTCCTGCCGGACGGCCGGGTCCTGCTCCGCGATCCCGGGAACGCGCGCATCAGCGTGTTCGCGCCCGACGGCGAGTTCCTCGACAGCTGGCGCATCCGCGGCGGCTTCAACACCTCCAACCCACTCCCCGTCGACAGCGCCGGTAACGCCTACGTGTTCCTGCTCCTCAACTACGAGGGGGATGTGACCGACTGGCAATTTGGGCTGGTACGTTACGACTCCGCCGGCGTTCCAGGCGACACTATCGCGGGGCCGAAGTGGGACTTCGAGGAGCCTCAGCTCGTCGCCAGACACGTCGAGGGTGACGACCAGAGCACGTCGGTCAACTCGGTGCCCTTCTCACCGCAACAGGAGTGGACGTTCAGCCCGCTGGGCTACACGGTGGGCGGCGTCTCGACGCGCTATGCATTCGACCTCTTCATCGCGCCCGACCACACACTCCGGATTGAGCGCGTCAACTGGCAGCCGGCCCCCGTTCTGCCCAACGAGAAGGCAGAGCGGGAGCGCATCATGACCGCCAACATGCGGCAGACCGAGCCCGGCTGG
>CANPVY010000090.1 GCA_947581845.1 uncultured bacterium
GGATCGTGCAAGGGGTGCCGAAGGAAGTGGATCTCGAGTTCCTCAAGCAGCTGGCGCTCGACGGTCGACACTGGATGCTGACACCGCGCCGCACGCTGGCGCTGGTCCACGCGGTCCAGCAGCCGCTCCGGCCGCCGGCGTTCAGCGACCTGACGCCAGAGAGGGCACTGGGGAATACGTTCGCGACCCTCGTCGACCGCGTGCGTGTCCATGGGAAGAGCACGATCAAGCTGGACCTGCGGGCCGAGTGGAGCGAGTGGATCGATGCGATCGCCGAGCCGGAACCCCGACGTATCACCGGCAGCGCACACGTCTGTGAGTTGGGGGTGGACGACCCCGAGCAAGACATCTTGAACCTCGCGCATCGCCACGAGTTCGGCGACACCAAGTACCGCAAGGTCCGCTACCGGGGGACAGCCACCACACGCTTCCGCGAGTATCTGCCCGCGGGACTGCTCGGGGACGAGAAGAACATCACCCGCACCACGATCGATGTGCCGGAAGGCGCGGACGAGGAGCCGTTCATCTCGCCGCTCATCGATGTTCCCAACGCGGCACGCCCAGAGGCGCCCAGGTTGCTCTACGTCGTTCCGGCGTTCCGCTGGGAGGAAGAGGCCGCGATCACCGGACCGCCGCTCAGTGGCCGGCGCGAGGGCGGCTGGCTGCGTGTGTACCTCGACCGGCCCTGGTACTCCTCGGGTGACGGCGAGCTTTTGGGCACCCTCATCTGGACCGATGAGTTCAGGCGCATCCCGACCGAGTACCGGCCCTACGTCACCCAGTGGGGCACTGACCCGATCTGGGTCAGCGCTCCCACGACCGGCGCGGCATCACTGGCAGCCTTCAAGGCCGCCACGGAGACGAAGCTCGGCGGGCTGACCCTGGACGAGCTGACGCCGCCGCTCGCCATCGCGCCCGTGTTGCCGGCCCTGCGGCGCCTCCAGGTCCCGCACCCCACCCCGAGGTCGCAGACGCAGGTCACCCCACACATCGAGCGAGCCCGCGAGCCGGAGATCAGACGGCCCGAGGTCGAGCTGCGCGAGCGGGCGGTCGTCGCGCGGCCACCCGAAGCCGTCGTGGCCGAGGTGCGGCCCGCTCCCACTCTCGCCGTCGCCGGCCATGAGGTCCACTACGATCCCGAACGGCGACTCTGGTACGCCGACATCCACATCGACGCGGGGCCCTCGTACTTCCCCTTCGTCCGGTTGGCCCTGGTGCGCTTCCAGCCGATCTCCCTGCCGAACGCTCACGTCTCCCGGGTCGTGCTGGCGGACTTCGCGCAACTCGCACCCAACCGTAGCGTGAGCCTCGGCTTCGATCCCAAGGAACCACGTGAGATCACGCTGACCCTTAACGGGCTCACCTACCAACGCTCGCAGGCCATGCGCGAGCCCGGCCAGATCTTTGTCCGGGTGGAGACGCTCCGCACCGATGTGCCCGAGGAGCTGGGTTGGGTGCCGGTCAGGGACGTGGATATAGAGGAGCAGAAAGTCAGGCGCCGCGGCGAAGCACCGCTGTGGAGCGGCAAGATCACGCTGCCCGTGGCCCGCGGCACCCGGCCCTTCAGGATCGTGATCCAGGAGTTCGAGGGCTACGCTTACCAGCCCGCCGCCCAGACGCGCATGGCCAGAGTGACCCGCGCGGGCCGTTTGGTGTACGCGCACGCGATCAAGCTCTGAGCCAGGGAGGCGCAGCCGCCGACTCGGCTGAGCGACAGCTGGCGTAGGTCCTACCAGACGCCCGGCAGCAGGCGGTAGCGCACCCGCTCGGCGTACTCGCTGTAGCCTTCGAGCTCCTCCTTGAGGGTTCTGTCCTCGAGCACCGTGCGCACGAGCACTAACAGGACCGTCAGCCCGGTCGGCACGAAGGCCCAGAGCGAACCCAACATCAGCGTCATCCCACCCCACATCACGATCCACCCGACGTAGCCCGGGTGGCGCACGTACTGATATGGCCCGGCGGTGACGACGTAATGGCCACGCTCCTCCTGTATGCGCACGTACTTCGAGAAGAACTTGTTCACCGCCATCCCCCAGAGGAAGAACAGATCCCCCAGCACCACGGGCACGACCCCCGCGAGCTGCAACCAGAGCGGAATTTGTGGCGACCAGCTATATCGCTGATTCAGCCCCGCAACGATGAGCGTGCTGAACACGACCACACCCATGATGGCGTTCAGGACCTTGTCCCAGCCCTTGATGCCCTTCCGGATATGGAGCCGCTCGTCGATGACCTCCGGGTTGACCCGCCGGAGCACCGTCAGGTTGATCATCAGGCAGACTCCCATAACACCGAGCAACACCCACGCCATCACCCAGTTCAGGCGGCCTGCCAGCAGGCAGAGCAGCGCCCCCAGGACCACCAGCGAGCCGCCGAGCGCCAGCACGGCCTTCCAGATCAGCCCGACCGGAACGGCGGCGATCTGCGCTTGATCTCTGGAACTCGCATTCCTCATTTGCCGGCTCCGGTTCGAGCGTTCCCGTCCCTCTGCGAAGGACTACGAACGTCAGTCACCCGGGGTTCGACTAACAGTAATCGTTATACGGCAGGTCCTGCCAATCCCGTTCTCGCGCCCCGGCCCGCGCGTTGACACCCAGCCACGGCCCGAATTACCGTTCAGCGCCAACCATGGGTTCGCCGGCACTCAGCTTCGGGCCCGTGGACGGGCTGAGGCACCCCCCGAAAGTGCCCGATAATATCGCGCCGAACGAGGAGTTCCCATGAGCGAGAAGAGCCCAGGCAGTTTTCGTCGACGGTTCAACCGCTACATCGCCCTGGCGACGTCCGTGGTCGGGGTACTGATCATCATGAGCAGTTTTCTGTTCTCTGCGGATCCGCTGCTCTGGTACGCCGCCGTCATCATCGGGCTCGAGATCCTGCTGATCGGCTCCTGGTACGCGAGTAACCCCATCCTGACGAGCGAGCGCCGGTACCCGGGCCTGCGCCAGGAGGTGTATCGTTTCACCGATCTCGTGCGCCAGCTGAACCGCGCGGCGGCGGCCGCCGAACCGGCAGAGCAGCTCCAGCAGGTGCGAGCGGCCATGTTGGAATCCGTGGAACGCATGGTCGAGCTGGCAGGCAAGCAGGGGAAGGCATCCAGCGCTTAGACGTCTCGTATCCCTGTTGCTCAGGCGCCAAGGTCCAAGGGTCGCCGAACGAGGAGTCGTGTGAGCGATACGGAGCCAACAAGCTTTCGCCGCAAGTTCAATCGCTACGTGTCGCTGGTGACCGCGGTCATCGGCGTGCTCGTCATCCTGAGCAGCTTCCTTTTCACAGGGAATCTGCAGGCCTGGTACGCCTCCGTCGTCATCGGGCTGGTGATCGTGCTGATCGGCTTCTGGTACGGAGCCAATCCCATCCTTACGAACGAACGCCGCTACCTGGCCCTGCGCTCCGAGGTCGATGACTTCATCGGATTGGTACGCAAGCTCAACAGAGAGGCGGTCAGGAGTGGCCCATCGGAAGAATTCCAGCAGATCAAGGCAGCGATGCTCGAGTCCATACAGCGAATGACTGAGTTCGCCGGCAAGGATAGCGAGCCACCTGCCCCGGGCACGTAGACGTATCCTTGTATTTCCGACGTCCAGTCGGCACTTTCTATAAAGCCCTCCGCCCTCACTCAGAGACCGGGAGAGTCGAGGAGTCTAATGGGAGAAAAAGCTAAGGGCAATTGGCGACGCACGGTCAACCGCTACATCGGTCTGGGTTCGGCCATCCTCGGGATGGCCATCATCATGAGCAGCTTCTTGTTCCTGGACAATCTCTTCGTCTGGTACGCGACCGTGATCGTCGGGCTCCTTGTCGTCCTCGGGGGATTCCTCTACGGTGCCCACCCCTTCCTGACAAGCGAGCGCCGACACTTCGAACTGCGCGCGGAGGTAGACCGGTTCATCGAGCTCGTGCGCAAGCTGAACAGCGCCGCGATGGCGCCCGGTTCCGAGGAGGAGTTCGAGCGCCTGAAAGCGCAGATGATGGCATCCGTCGAGCGGATGGGAGAGTTGGCCGGCAAGGAAGGTTAGCCGCGTGTGGTTGGCCGGTTGCCAGCCTGCGGAGAGGTCGCCAGGTGCTGATTAGCAGTCCTGCAAGCTCACGTGGCTGCGCCGTGCTGACCCCTTCGGGCGTCTATCCGCGCTTCGCTCCGCTCGAAAACCACAAGCCTGAAATTGCCGCAACCTAACCCTCACCCAGGGGGCACGGTGACACGCCTGAATACTCTATCCACCCTACTTGCCGGACTCGTGCTGGGAGCGCTCATCAGCCTGGTCGCCTGGACGGCCTTCGCAGGCCGCGGGGCACGCATGACTCGGCGCGCAGGAGAGGAGCGCCAGGAAGCTGCCGGGTCGCAGGAGACGGCAGTCGCAGTCCTCGAGACGATCCGCCAGCGACGCACGGTCCGCAGCTATCAGGCCACGCCCGTGCCGGATGAGGAGCTGCTGGCGATCCTGGACGCGGCGCGCTATGCGCCCACGGCGGGGAACCAGCAACCCTGGCGGTTCCTCGTCATCCGGGACCGGGACAAGCTGGAACGGCTGAAAGGTCAGGCGCTGGAGTGGTACCTGGAGCGCGTGCGCAGCTCGCCGAACTCGGCCCAGCATGACATCGAATCGATCAGGTCGAGCGCTGAGCAGGCGCTGGAGGGTGCCCTATCGGCGCCGGTGTATGTGGCCGTCCTGGTCGATACGGAGGCACCCCACTCACGCTACGTCGTCTATGACGGGGCCCTGGCGGCGGCGAACCTGATGATCGCTGCGCGGGCCCTCGGTTACGGCACCGGCTTCTTCACGACGTTTTTCCCGGAAGAGCAAATGAAGGTGTTCTTCGGCATCCCGGACCACTACGCGCTGATCTGCTTCACGCCGATCGGCGTGCCGGAGGAATGGCCTGAGATGCCAGCCAAAAAGGAACTCGCCGAGCTAGTCGTCTTCGAGTCCTTCGAGGAGTGACGCGTTCGGCGTAGGAGACAGCGACAGCTCAAGGCACCAGACCGGAGGCCCCCGACATGGAAAGCTCGACTGTGAAGGTGAAGCGACGCTTTGCTTCCGTCGTCGATCTGGCCGTGCGAGCCTGGCAGACGTTTCGGCGATTCCCATTTGTCATCCTTTCGGCCATCGGCGCCGCCGTCCTCCTCCATCATCTGGCCGGCATCGAGTTCGATCCGGCACGGGGCGCCGACACCTTCTATCCCGCCCTCATGGCCTGCATCCTCGGTATCCCCCTCTTCATCGCCATCGAATTGCTCGCTGAAAGCCGCGGCTGGTCCGGCACAGCGCGCCTCGAAGCGGCGCTCGTCGGGCTCGCCCTATTGGTCGCGTACTACGCGGTCCTGCCATACCCGATCACAGGCGCCGAAGTGGCCCGTTGCCTGCTGCTGATCGCCGGCCTGCACCTGCTGATCTCGTTCGTTCCCTTCGGCCTCCGGTCCGGCACGGAGAACGATCTCTGGCAGTACAACAAGGTCTTGCTCCTGAGATTCATTCTGGCGGCGCTCTACACCCTCGTGCTCTACGTCGGCCTCAGCCTGGCTTTGCTCGCTTGCGATACGCTGCTCGAGATCGACGTCGAGCCCTGGAACTACGTGCAGCTCTGGTACTGGGCCGCCTTCGTTTACGCAACCTGGTTCTTCCTGGCCGGCATCCCCGAGAATGTCAGAAGTCTGGAGCGGGTGCGTGACTACCCGGTCGGGCTGCGCGTCTTCACCCAGTACGTCCTCATTCCGCTTGTCGTCATCTACTTGATCATTCTCTACGCCTATACCGCGAAAATCATCATCCAATGGAGTCTGCCCCAAGGCTGGGTCGGCTATCCGGTGATCGGCGTGTCGGTGACAGGGATGCTCGCCCTGCTGTTGGTGCACCCCATCCGCGAGCGCGCCGAGAGCGCCTGGATCGCCAGCTACGCGAAGTACTTCTACTGGACGCTCTACCCACTGATCGCATTGCTGGCCATCGCCATCGCGACGCGGATCGCCGACTACGGAGTCACCGAAAGGCGCTACCTGGTCGTGGTGGCCGGAGCCTGGCTGCTCGGGGTCGCTCTCTACTTCAGCTTCGGGCGCCGAAAGGGCATCCGGGTCATCCCGATCTCCCTTTGCATCGTCACCTTCCTCACGACCTTTGGCCCCTGGAGCGCCACCAGCGTATCACGGCGCAGCCAGCTCGGTCGCTTGCGGGACATACTGATCCGGGAGGAGGTGATGATCGACGGGCGGCTCGATTCGACGCCCAAGCGCATCGACTTCGAGCGGGAGAGCGAGATCAGCGATATCGTCAGGTACCTGCACGACATGCACGGCATCGCTGATCTCCGCGACTGGTACGCTCGGCCCGAGCGGCTTCCCGACGAGGCCACCCCACAGCTGGCACTTCAGGAGATGGGGCTCCTGTACCGAAGACGCTGGGAGGAGCGGGACGAATTCGCCATCCGGCCTCGCGAGCCGAATCCGCTGGCGCTGGAGGGGTTCCACTACCTGTACCGCATCACGGCGTCTGCGCAGAACGACACGCTCGAGCTCCGCGCACGGCTGGACAGCGCCACGGAGCTGTACCTACACGGCACCAGACTGCTCCTGGGGCCACCGGATGACCCCTCGGAACGCCTGCTGCTCGAGCTGGCACCCACGATCCTGGACCTGCGTGAGCGCGAGCGCAGAGATGAGCCGTACGGACCGGAGGCGAGCACCCTGGATGTGGAGAACGCCAGATACAGGCTCGTGCTTCACTTGGCCGAGGCGGATGGATACGTGATTGCGGATTCCGTCAGGCTCAGCCGTTTCTCGGCCACCGCGTTGATCACGCGTAAGTAGCGACAGCTCGATCCCCACCGAGAGCGCCGACCACCTCGCGGTAACCCTCGATCAGCTCGGCGTTCTCGGCCGTCACGTCCCGTGCCTCGGCGCTGTGCCGTGCGTTCCGCGACAACGCCTCACGGAATTCGCGGTCGCGGCACAGCCGCACGATGGCCGCGGCATACGCAGAAGGCGCATGCGGCGGCACCAGCAGGCCGTCGTGTCCATCACATATGCTCTCGCGAAAGCCACCGGCGTCCGCAGCCACGACCGCCAGACCGGAAGCCATCGCCTCGAGCGCCACCAAGCCCAGTGTCTCGGTGACGGACGGCAGCACACAGACGTCAGAACTCGCGTAGACCTTCGCCAATTCCTCGTGTTGAACGAAGCCGATACGCCGGACCCATGGAGCGCGGCTCTCCAGGTCACGGGCGACGGGACCGTCGCCGATCAGCAGGAACATCGCCTCGGACCCAAGCTCGTCGTGCGCCGCCGACCACGCATCGATCAACACATCCAGGTTCTTCTCCAGCGCCAGCCGGCCCACGTGCATAACCAGCGTCGCGCCCTCGTGAACGCCGAGCAGACGGCGCCAGGCGTGATCGCGCTTTGTCGGGTTGAACAGCGCCGTGTCCACGCCGCGGCCCCAGAGCACAGCGTGTGCCAGTCCGTGCTGGGTCAGCTTCTCGAGGACCGCCCGGCCCGGCGTGTGGGTTACCGAGGCGGGCCCGTGGAACCAGAGCAGCCAGCGCCAGACCAGCGGCTCCAGCCAACCGACGCCGTAGTCGCGAGTGTAGCGGGGGAAGTCCGTGTGGAAGGATGTGACCAGCGGCAGGCCCCTGCGCAGCGCGTAGCGGCGCCCCACCAGACCCAGCGGCCCCTCGACGACCACGTGAACGAGCTCGGGCTCGAACTTATCGAGGTAGCGGCGCACCCCACGGTACGACGGAAGCGAGAGACGAATGTCGGGATACGGCGGAAAGGGCACCGACCGCACACGCAGCTCACTCTCGGGCAGAGCACTCATCTTGCCCGGATAGCGGGGCGCGACGACGGCCACGGCGTGCCCGGCGGCACGCAGGTACTCGACCATCCGCTGGCACACCATGGTCACACCGTTCACTTGCGGTGTGAACGTGTCGGTGACTATCGCGATCCGCACACCGTTACCTCTAGCGCGATCACGTCAAGCTATCGCCACAGACCTGTACCAGATATGTAACCGACGCAGCGCCCGAATCTCTGTGCTGGCCGCCCCCGTGAGTCACGGAACCGCCGCAGCTGGCCGGGCCGCGATCTCGTCCGGCGCGCCCTCCCGAGCCGCGAGCAACGCCTGTCGGCGGCCCAGCCAGTAGCCCATCACGAGCCATACGCCGCAGATCGGCGTAGCGACGAAGGCGATCGCCGACATGCTGAGACCCAGCCACCCCATCAGCGCATACGACCAGGCTCCGATTTGATCGCCACCCCGGTAGACGAAAGTGTCGATGAGGTTCTTCGCTTTGTACTTCTCCTCACGGCTGACGACGGTGTACAGCACCTCACGCGTCGGCCGTGCCACGGCATAGTTGCCAGCCCGGCGCAGCGTCTGGAACACGAACAGCACAGCGAGCAGCGGTGCGAAGCCCAGGCTGGAGAATCCGATCACGCACACCACTGGCAGCAGGGTGAGCGTCAACGCCACACCCAGCCACTTGATGAGTCTCCCGGTGAGGAACGCCTGAGTGAAGATCGCCAGAACGTTGACCGCCAGATCGATCTTGGCGAAAAAGGCCGTGCGCACCGCACGGTCGGTGAAGGTCCGGTCGATGATCTCCGCCTGCTGGAAGTAGAGGAACGTCGCCGCGATCGTAAAGAGCAGCATGTAGCCGCAGATGCCCAGCAGGTAGGGCGAACGAATTACCCCGGCGATGCCCGCGAGGACACCGCCGCCGATAGGCTGCTCGGCCGCCCGCTCCGCCTCGCGGACCCCGTAACCGCGTGCCGGCTCTGCTTCTGGAAGTCCTGCCACCCTTGGTCCCGACTCCTCTGGAAGCCAGCGCGCCTCCATCGTTGATAGCGCCGACAGCCGACGCACGCACTGCACGGCCAGTTCCAGCAGCACGACAGAGATCGGAATCAGATGCACGGGACCCAGCGGCTCCGCCAGCGATGCAGTGGTCGCCGCGCCGACGATCGCCCCGAGCGTGCCGCCCAGGGCGATGAACCCGAACATGCGCTTCCCCTGCTCGCTGCGGAACATGTCCGCCATGAACGCCCAGAAGATCGAGACGACGAACAGGTTGAAGACGCTGACCCACCAGTAGAAGGCTCGCCCGATCCAGATGTTCGCGCTCTCCGGCATGAGCTTCAGCAGCGCGAAAAAGATCAGTAGGTTCCCGATGAAGAAGCGGTACGTGTAGGAAATGAAGCGCGTGCGCGGCAGCTTCGAGACCAGGGCAGCGAAGGGCGGATGCACCAGCAGCATCAAGATCAGTGTGCCCGTGAACAGCCAGGGCAGGTTGCGTACGCCGCTGGCAACGGCCATCTCGTCGCGGATTGGCCGCAAGACGTAGTAGCCGGAGAGCAGGAAGAAATAGTACGCGCACGACAGCAACAGCGCGCGCACCTCCCCCTCCTTCACATCGACGGCGCGCTGTAGAAGGCGCCTGAAGGGATTGGGCCGACCGCGGCTCACCAGAACCGCTAGCCCTCAGCTTGCCGCGCGTGCCAGGCGGCCAGCACTCGCGCCTCCTTCTCCGCAGCGAGCCCCGTGCGCGGGCTCGTGCGCCGCTCCTCTGGCAGCGTTGCCCACCAGTCCAGCGTGTCCTTCGCCGTCACCGCCAACGGCCGGTACTTGAGTCCGGCCGCCACCGCGCGGCTGTTGTCGAAGAGGCAGAAGCCCGCATACTCACCGACAGGCGGCAACCACGCCGTCATCTCCGCCCAGGGAGCCACCTCGTGCTCCGCCAAAAACTCCGCATCGACCCAGGTGAACGAGATCTCGTTACTGACCACGGCCCGCATGCCGTACAGCAGCTCCGCCATGCTGAGCCTCGACAGCGGCCCGACACCACTGTAGGTGCCGATCGCACGCTGCTCGATCAGATGGATGTCGAACTCGGCCAGGTCGCGAGCATCGATGTACTGGGTAGGGTCGTTGGGCGTGCCCGGCGCCATCACCTCACCGCCGCGCGCGACGCGTACCGGCCAGTAGGTCCAGCGATCGGAGCGGTCGCCTGGGCCCACGATCAGGTGCGGCCGCACGATGATCGCCCCGTCCGGAAATGCTTTCCTGGTCTCCTCCTCGCAGAGCGCCTTCAGCGCGCCGTACGTCTCGCCGGTGACCTCCTCGATCGTCGGATCGTCGATCGTCGCTACGGATTCGTCCTCGGTCATGCCCGGCTTACTGTTGTCAGCGTGGACGGATAGTGACGACGTGAACAGGTAAACGTCTACCGAACCCTTGAGCAGCCCCGCCGACTGGCGGACCCAGCGCGGGATCGACGCCGAATTATCGATCACTCCATCCCACTCACGGCCCTTCAGTGCCTCGAGGTTGTCGTCACGATCGCCGACCAGCTTCTCGACCCGATCAAAGACCTCCCGATGCACGGTTGGTTCCGTCCTGCCCCGGTTGAAGATCGTTACCTCATGGCCGCGAGCCAGAGCGTAGTAGATCTGGTGAGGCCCAGTGAACGCGGTGCCACCGAGGATCAGGATGCGCAGCGGCTTCTCCGCCTGCGGGATCTGCGGTCGCTGGGCGATCGCCTCCTCGAACCTGCCCAGGCTCAGCGCGCCACCGGCGGCGGCCGTCATCATCAGGAACTCTCGTCTCGTCGTCGGCATGAGCCTCACTCCTATCGACACGGTTGAACGGTGATTCGCAGACGGATGGTCGTCAGCTGTCGCCAATCAACACTACGGCCCTCGGCGTATTACGATTCAACGCGTCGGGCATGCCAGGCGGCCAGCACCTCGGCCTCACGCTCGGCTGAGAGGCCAGCACGTGGCCGCGTCCACCGCTCCTCGGGCAAAGACTTCCACCATTCCAGAGTATCCTGTGCGGTCACGGCGAGGGGCCGGAAGCTCAAACCCTTCTCGATAGCGCGGGTCCGGCTGATGCTGCCGTAGCCCTCATTGCCGTCCCCCGGCGGCAGCCACGCCGGCATGTGGGACCACGGTCGCACATTGTGCTCGGCGAGGAAGTCGGCGTTCACCCACGTGAACGAGACAGCCACACTGGTGATCGCGCGGATACCGTAGAGCATCCCGGCGATGGAGAGGTGAGACCTCGGCCCGACGGCGTTGTACACGCCCGGCTCACGCCGCTCGACCATGTGGACGCACCATTCGGCCAGGTCCCGGGCATCGATGTAGCGTACGAGATCCGTGGGGTCACCCGGCGCCAGCACCTCGCTGCCCCGATCGATGCGCACCGGCCAGTATGTCCAGCGGTCCGTCCGATCGCCCGGTCCAACGATCAGTCCAGGCCGCACGATCGTTGCCCGGCCCGGGAACGCGCGCTGCGCCTCCCGCTCACAGAGCGCCTTGAGCGCCCCGTAAGTGCGACCGGTCACCTCCTCGATCGTCGGGTCGTCTATGGTCCTCACCGGCGCCGTCTCGTCCATCCCCGGCTCAGGAAAGCCCTGGTAGACGGAAAGCGTCGAAATGTAGAGGTACTGACCCACGGCATCCTCGAGCAGCTGAGCCGAGTCCCGCACCCAGCGCGGAATCGAGGCGGAATTGTCAATAACAGCGTCCCATTCCCGACCTTTCAAGGCTTCCAGATCGCCGTCGCGATCGCCGCGTAGCTTCTCCACCTCCGGGAACAGGTGCGGGTTGGTCCGGCCGCGGTTGAATAGGGTGACCGTATGCCCGCGGGCGAGCGCGTAGCGCACCTGGTGAGGGCCGATGAAGCCCGTCCCGCCGAGGATCAGGATGCGCAGTGGCACCTCCGCGCTGGACACCGCAGAGCCCTGCGCAAAGGCGCGATCCAGGGTCCCAAAGCACAGCGCCCCGGATGCCGCAGCTGACAACTGGAGGAACTCTCGTCTCGTCGTGGGCATACCTGTTCTCCTCGGTAGTCGCGCGGGCTCGCTGTCAGACTGAGGGGATCGCGGGCCGTTTTCTCGCTCTCAATCTTGAATGCGCCCGAAAGCTACGGGCCCAAGCGTTCGACGACCAGACGCGTCGGTATCCCCCGCGTTGCGGCCAAGCCGTCGTCAGCTAACGTTATGCCATCCGGCACTCTTGCACGAAGGTCTCGCGAACCTCAGAACCCGGAGGATCCCGTGCAGCGATCAACCGTTCTCCTCGCCTGGCTCGTCCTTGCCAGCCCGCGGCTCGGCGCCGCCCAATCCACAGACATCGATCAGGCAGTGAACCGCTTCGCCGCAGAGATCATCGAGCAGCGCCACAAGATCCACCAGAACCCGGAACTCGGCAACCGAGAGTTCAAGACGGCGGAGTTGGTGGCCCAGCATCTACGCAAGCTCGGACTGGATGAGATCCAGACTGGCGTTGCTCACACCGGCGTCGTCGGCATCTTGCGCGGAGGCATGCCGGGTCCGGTCGTCGCCGTACGCGCCGACATGGACGCCCTGCCGATAACGGAGGACACCCCCTACCCGTTCAAGTCCACGGTGCGCACCACATACCTGGGTCAGGAAGTCGGTGTCAGCCACGCCTGCGGCCACGACATCCACACCTCCGTTCAGCTCGGCGTCGCATCGGTCCTCGCTTCGCTGCGCGACCAGATCCCCGGCACGGTGACGTTCATCTTCCAGCCCGCCGAAGAGGGACCGCCACCAGGCGAACAGGGTGGCGCCAGCTTGATGCTGGAGGAGGGCCTGTTCGAGAATCTGCAGCCGACCGCGATCTTCGCCCTTCACAGCAACCCTGCTCTGGAGGTCGGTCACGTCGGCTACACCGTCGGCCCCGCCCTCGCCGCCGTCGACCACTTCCGCATCGCGATCCACGGCAAAGGGGCGCACGCCGCCGCCCCGCATCTGAGCGTCGACCCCATCGTCATGGCTTCGCAGGCCGTGATGGCACTCCAGACCATCCGCTCGCGTAACCTTCCTCCGCTGGAACCCAGCGTGGTCACCGTGGGCATCATCCGTGGCGGCGAGCGCTTCAACATCATTCCTGAGGTGGTCCACCTGGAGGGCACGGTCCGAACCTACAACTCAGAGATAAGGGATGCCGTCGAGCATCGCATGAACGAAATCCTGAGCGGTATCACGCGAGCGGGCGGTGGAACTCACGAACTCGCATATGACCGGGGTGCACCGCCCACCATCAACGACCCGACCCTCGCACGGGCCAGCGCCCCGACCCTTGCCCGCGTCCTGGGAAGCGAGAACGTCCACCTGATCGATCCGCTGATGGCGGGCGAAGACTTCGCCTACTTCGCCAACGAGGTGCCGGGCTTCTACTTCACGCTCGGCACCACCAGGCCGGGGACAACCTCGGGCGGCCTACACACTCCCACTCTCATGGGCGATGACAGCGCCGTGCCCGTCGGCATGCGCGTCATGGCGAACGTGCTGCTCGACTACCTGAGAGCCCACAGTCCGCGCTAGCCCTCGACAGGCTCCGCCCCGGCCTGCGTCCGCTCCCGGCCGCTGGCTGCGTCGCCGGACGCCCCGCCGGTGGACATCGGTACGGTTTCCGGTGGCACGATCGACGCGGTCGTCTTCGGCAATGTTGCCTTCGCCGTTAAGCGTGGCGCCAGCCGGTGACATCAATCCCGTCGCCACGTTTGACGTGACGACCGCCGCCGACTTGCGGGCTTTCGCAGTCGCGGTTGGCACGCAGGTGAACCGCATTTCCGCACCTGTGACCTGCGCTGGCGCCGGTTGACAATTTGCAGGACTGCGGTCATGATTGACTGCGGTCACGTATCTGAACCTTTTGTGTTGGGCTGCGAGAGGATGTCGGAATCCGAAGATCAACAGCATTTGGGTGCCCCGCCAGCCGCGCCCGAGCTGAGCCGCCGCGAGCGCAAGAAGCGCGCGCTTCGCCGCAAGATCTACCAGGCAGCCTTCGAGCTCTTCCTAGAGAAGGGTTTCGAGCATACGACGGTTGAGGAGATCGCGGAGCGGGCTGACGTGGCCAAGGGGACGGTGTTCAACTACTTCCCTCGCAAGACGTCGTTCCTCGCTGCCGTTGCCGACGATTGGACG
>CANPVY010000091.1 GCA_947581845.1 uncultured bacterium
CTCGAGGCCGGCACCGTCCTCATCAATGACCACTTGATCAACTACGTGATGCCTGACCTCCCGTTCGGCGGTGTCCGGCATAGCGGCTTCGGGCGAGCGCATGGCGTTGAGGGACTACGGGAGTTCACGCGGCCCAAGTCATGGGTCGAGGATCGTATGACGTTCGGGCGTGAGCCGTATTGGTTCGAGGAGAGCGGCAGCGGCGAGTCGACGGCCCAGGCGTTACTCGCCATGCGGCACGGTCGCGGACCGCTGCGTCGCCTCAGGGGTGCGCTTCAATTGATGGGTGGCTTCCTGCGATGATCCGGCCTCGCGTGGAGGAGCGGCCGCTTGAATCGCAGGTCGACGACCTGCTCACCTGCGTTCACTGTGGCTTCTGTCTCGCGAGCTGTCCCACCTACGAGTTGCTGGGTGACGAGAGGGACTCGCCGCGCGGGCGACTCTACTTGATGCGCGCCGTGGCGGAAGGCCGACTTGAGGCGGGGGATCAGTCATTCGCCCTCCATTTGGATCAGTGCCTCGGCTGCCGCGCCTGCGAGCCGGTCTGCCCGTCCGGCGTCCGCTTCGGGCTGGTGCTGGAGCACGCGCGGGAGGCCCGGGCCCTGGCGGGCGGCGTGCTGGACCGCGGGGCGCGCCTCGCGCTCAGGGTGTTCGCGAAGCGCCGGCTGCAGAACCTGCTCTGGGCGCTGTTGCGGCTACTGCGAGCCACCCGGTTGCCCCTGCTCGTCGCTCGGGCCGGCCGGCGCGCTGGAACGCCCGGCCGTCTGCGCTTCGCCATGGCGATGCTGGCCGCCACGGCGCGACGCGCCAAGGGTGAGTTGCGCGGGATCCGCCGACGTCGCCGGCGTGTCGGCCGATCGCTGCGAGGATCGACCAGGGCGGGCGAGCGCACGCCGCCGGCTGAGGATCTCGTCGCGCTCCTGGAAGGCTGTGTGATGTCAGGGCTCTACAGGTATGTGAACCGGGCGACCGAGCGGCTCGTCCGGGCGCACGGCGCGATGACGGTGAACCTCCCGGCCGGGCTCTGCTGTGGTGCTCTGCACGCTCATGCTGGCGAGCTGGAGGAAGCGCGCGCGCTGGCGCGCCGGGTCATCCGGGCGTTCGAGCGTTCCGGAGCGAAGCTCCTACTCACCAACTCGGCTGGCTGCAGCGCGGCGATCAAGGACTACGCAGAGTGGCTGCGCGATGATCCCGTGTATCGCAAGCGGGCAGCGCGCGTCTCGAGTCTGGTTCGCGATGTCGTAGAGTGGCTGGTCGAGCGGTCGGGTCAGCGCTACGCAGCACTGCAGCTGCGGCTCGGCTACGACGCGCCATGCCACCTCCTACATGCCCAGCGGATCAGCGATCAGCCGCTCGCTCTGCTGGGGCGCGTTCCCCAGCTCGAGGTGGTCGAGCTGCCGCGGTCCGATCGCTGCTGCGGCGCTGCCGGGATCTATGGGCTGGCGCGGCCTCAGCTGTCCCAGGAACTTCTGCGCCGGAAACTGGCCGAGGTGAAGCAGGCAGGCGTACGCGCACTGGCGACGGGCAATCCGGGGTGCTTGATGCAAATCGGCGCCGGCGCTCTCACACGCCGACTCCCTCTCGATGTCATCCATCCCGTGGAACTGCTCGCCGCGCTTCTGGAAGCTGGGGAGTCGGGATAACCGCTGCGTCCCCGATTCTGTACGACTAGCGAGACTTGCCTATGTCGGAGAGCACGTCTTCCATCGCAGGTTGGCGGTTCAAGCTGCACGAGATCATCTTCGAGGCCGACACGGCCGGTGGGAAGGCCTTTGATATCGCTCTGCTGCTCGCGATCGTGCTCAGCATCGTCGCCGTGCTGCTCGAGAGCGTCGCCGGGGTGCGTGCGGACTACGGCGCGCTGCTCCGTAGCATCGAGTGGGTTTTCACCCTGCTCTTCACGGTCGAATACGTGCTGCGCTTGATCTGTGTCGGTAGGCCGCTGCGCTATGCGCTCAGCTTCTTCGGGGTCGTCGATTTCCTGGCGATCGTGCCCACGTACCTGAGCGTAATCATCGCCGGCGCCCAGTCGCTGATCGTCATCCGGGCGATACGGCTGCTGCGGGTGTTCCGAGTGCTCAAGCTCGCGCACTTCGTGGGTGAGGCGCAGATACTGCGCGCGGCGCTGCGTGCGAGCATGCGCAAGATCGTCGTCTTCGTAGGCGCCGTGCTCACCATGGTGCTGATCATCGGTGCCCTGATGTATCTGATCGAAGGCGAGGAGCACGGCTTCACCAACATCCCCGAGAGCATTTACTGGGCGATCGTGACGATGACCACGGTCGGCTACGGGGATATCGCGCCCGCCACCGTGCTCGGTCGCTTACTCGCCTCGGTCGTCATGATCACCGGCTACGGGATCATCGCGGTGCCGACCGGGATCGTGACAGTCGAGATCGCTGGTGCCCGCCGCAAATATCTGAGCACGCAGGTCTGCCTTCAGTGTGCGGCAGAGGGACACGACGCCGATGCCGCGTTTTGCAAGTATTGCGGCGCGCGGCTCTGAGCAGCGCTGCCGCGTCAGTTCAGCCCGGAATGAGAAGGCTTTCAGCACATGGACGCTCGAATCGCTCCGCTCCTGGATATTCTCAAGCTGAACACTCGCCTTTTCCTCAACTGCCTGGACGGCGTGGACGACGAGACGGCGCAGAGGCGGCCTGGCGATCGCGTGAACAACATGACGTTTATCGCGCTGCACCTGGTGGATGCGCGTTGCTACCTCGCGCGGTATGTCGGTCTCGAGCATGAGAGCCCGTACAAGCACCTGGAAGACGTGGCGAGCATCGACGAGATGGAGGAGTTCCCGGCGCTGGCTGAACTGCGCGCTGCCTGGAGTGATGTGTCCGAGCGTCTGGCCGCACGATTGCCGGCGCTGTCCGATGCTGTGCTGGGCAGGGAGTCAGCGCAGCAGTTTCCAGTCGATGACGGAACCGTGCTCGGCGGTATCGCGTTCTTGCTCGAGCACGAATCATTCCACATCGGTCAGCTCGCGCTGCTACGCAAGCATTTCGGTCTCGGCGCCATGAGCTACCCCGGCTGAACAGGAATAGAGGCAGCTGCGGGGTCCTGATCAGAGTTGAACACACAAGGAGGTCGGCGAGTGAGCGGCAAGGTCCACGAGTACAGAGGGAGAAACGTCACGGTCCGCTACGACGTGAAGCGCTGCATCCATGCCGCCGAGTGTGTGCGTGGTCTGCCGCAGGTCTTCGACCCTGACCGCAAGCCCTGGGTCGAGCCGGATGCGGCGGGCGCCGACCAGCTGGCCGAGGTCATCACGCGCTGCCCCACGGGCGCGTTGCACTTCGAGCGTGAGGATGGCGGCCCCTCCGAGCCCGTGCCGGCCGAGAACACGGTTGGCGTGGCGGCGGACGGGCCACTCTACGTGAAAGGCGATGTCGAGATCGTTGACAGCAGCGGGTCGATCGTCCTCAGGGATACACGGGTGGCACTCTGTCGCTGCGGCGTATCCCGGAACAAGCCGTTCTGCGACGGCCGCCACGCCGAGGCGGAGTTCCGCGATGCGGGCGCGCTGGCGGAGAGCGGACCCAGGCCCGACGAGTTCGAGGCGGGTGGGAGGCTGACCGTGAATCCTGCCTCCAACGGGCCCTTGCTTCTGCAGGGTTCAATGGAGATCCGCAGCGCCGATGGCCGGACACGCTCCTACGGAAGCAAGTCAGCCCTGTGCCGCTGCGGCGCATCGAAGAAGAAGCCGTTCTGCGACGGTAGTCACAAGGAGATCGGCTTCCACTCCGACTGAGGTGGTACCACAATGTCCACACTTAGCATGGCGCTGACGGCACTGGCGGCGGTCTTTCTGATGATGACCGTGGTCTGGGTCTTCAGCGTCAGAAAACGCGATGCCAGCATCATCGACATCTTCTGGGGCCTGGGCTTCGTAGTGGCCGCCTGGAGCTACTTCTGGATGAGCGACGCGGCGACCACCAGGAAGTATCTGGTCATCGCGCTGGTGACGCTGTGGGGGCTCCGGCTCTCACTCTACATCCTGTGGCGGAACTGGGGCAAAGGTGAGGACTACCGCTACCAGGCCATGCGGGCGAAGGACCCGAGCGGATTCCCGCTGCGCAGCCTCTACAGCGTCTTCTGGCTACAAGCGATACTGCTCTGGGCGATCTCGATGCCACTCCTGCAGGCTCAGCGCGCCGCCACGCCGACGGGCCTTGTCTGGCTCGATCTTCTCGGACTCGTGTTCTTCGTGATCGGCTTCGTCTTCGAGGCAGGCGGCGACTGGCAGATGGCACGCTTCAAGGCCGATCCAGCGAACCGCGGCAAGGTGCTGGACCGCGCCTTCTGGCGTTACACGCGGCACCCCAACTACTTCGGCGACGCGATGGTCTGGTGGGGCTTCTTCTTGTTCGCGGCCGCGACCCCGCGCTCACTCTGGACGGTCTACAGCCCGATCGTCATGACGTTCTTGTTGTTGCGCGTCTCCGGTGTCGCCTTGCTTGAGAAGGGGCTAAGAGGGACCAAGCCCGAGTACCGGGACTACGTAGAACGCACCAGCGCCTTCTTCCCCTGGTTTCCCAAACGGCGCAGCTAAGAGAGGCGAGTACGATGCGTAGCTTGCGTGTAGCCAGCGCCCTGCTGTTGCTCGCGTCACCGTCGGCCGTCTCGGGGCAGAACATCGCGTCGCTGCTGGAAGTGGAAACGCTCGATTGGTCGGCGTGGGAGACCATATCCCCGGATGCGAAGCGCGACTTGCTCGAGAGCCTCGGCGTCTGTGTCGATTTGCCCGGGATGGT
Organism: uncultured bacterium; assembly: GCA_947581845.1. Lineage (GTDB taxonomy): Bacteria > Gemmatimonadota > Gemmatimonadetes > Palauibacterales > KS3-K002. The sequence goes on from CANPVY010000091.1 coordinate 4,761, forward strand.
CGAGGACCACCACTTCCTCGACTTCAGCGGCGATGGCGTGGTCGATCTCATCTACAGCGGCGAGGACGTCGCCTGCGACTACCCCAGCACGGGCGAGAAACGAACCGCCCTCTTCCTGGCCAGGGACGGCGAGTTGAGCGAGATCTTCATCAATAACGGCGAGATCGTCGGCATGTGGCGTCAAGCCCCGTGGCAGCCCGTCTCTTTTCTCCTGCGCTGGGAGATGTGCTGCGGAGATGTCTTCGTCCACTACGTATACTTCTATCCGGTATCGCGAAGGGGCTCTCTCAAGTATGAAGGCTACACCCATATCGTCTCGGTGGTCGATATGCCGTTACCCGAACTCCTCCACGCGACGCCCAAACCGTTCGTCGTCGAGCGGGGCCCTCACAACCTGCGCGTCACGCCCGGTGTCGACGATGAATTCCGTTGGCCCTACTCGCGCCCGCATGACCCGAGAGGGAACCTCCTGACGAGGTATCGGACCGGTGCGACGGGGATCGCGCTCGGCGAGGGTCAGGGCCCGGACGGACAGACGTGGTGGTTCGTTCTCATGGACGCCGCTAGCCGACCGCTCGGGATACGAGGGTACCAGGGGGGCTGGGAATCGGCGCCGCCTGGACGGAGCTATCTGGGCTGGATGAGCAGCGAGGGGCTGGACGAGCTCACTCGGGCGCCCCGCAGTCTCGATACGCAGCGCTACTGGCGGCGCAGGTGAGCAGGCCTCGCAACTAGCGGGGCAGCCGCTCCGGCAGGTCCGCCACCACGTAGGCCATCACGGCCATCGCGGCCACGCACTCCGCGATGTCACGGGGATCCAGCTTGTCGATCGTGTCCGCATCGGAATGGTGGTACCAGAAGTACTTCTCCCCCTCCACGTGCAGCCCCATGCCCGGCACGCCCTCGCGCATGATGGGTCCGATGTCGGCACCGCCGCCGCCCTGCGTGACCGCGGCAGCGCCGATCCGCTCGAGCAGTCTGCCGATCTCGGCGACAATCTCGTAGGCAGGATCAGATCCCGTGAACCCGAACCCCAGCGGCTTGAACACCCCGGCATCCGACTCGATGGCGAGGATGTGATCGTTGAGCTCGTCCTGATGCGCCTCCCGGTAGGCGCGCGCACCGCGCAGACCGTTCTCCTCGTTGGTCCAGAGTACCGTGCGCACGGTCCGCCGCGGACGCAGGCCCAGGGCGTGCATCAATCGCACCGCCTCCCACGCGGCTACGCAACCGCCGCCATCATCCATCGCTCCCTGGCCGACGTCCCAGCAGTCGATGTGGCCGCCCAATACGACGACTTCGTGCGGATGCTCCCAGCCTACGATCTCGCCGATGACGTTGCGTGACATCACGTCGGGCAGCGTTTGCGCCCCCATCTCGAGCACGACCTCGATCCGCTCGCCGCGCTCCTGCATCCGCTCGAGCATCAGCGCATCCTCGATCGTAATCGCGGCGTGCGGGATCTGCGGCGCCTCCGGATCGTAGATCATCTGCCCCGTATGCAGCGTCTGCAGCGAGAACGGCGTCACGGAGCGGAGCAAGCTTGCCAGCGCGCCGGCACGCGCCGCGGCCGAGGCGCCGTGGACTCGGTAGGTCACCGTTCGACCGTAGCCGGTGAACGGTACGTTGAACAGTACGATCTTGCCCTGCGCCTCCTCCTTGCGTCTCTCCAGCTCGTCGAAGCTGCTCACGACCAGCACCTCGGCGCGGATCCCCTCCGGCGGCGTGCCCACGCTACCGCCCAGGCCGAGCACCGGCAGATCGAGCCGGCGCGGCGCAACCAGCGTGAGCGACTCCTCCCCGCGCACCCAGTGCGGCACCTGGACCGGCTCGCCACGGACGTTCTCGAGCCCGTCCTTCTCCATCTCCGCCAGAATCCAGTCGACCGCTCGCTCCAGGTTCTCGGACCCGCTGAAGCGGTGGCCGAAACGGTCCACTAGCTCGGCGAGCCGGTTGAACGCGAAGCTGTCGGCCAACGCCGCGTCGATCAGCCGGTCGGCGGCCTTCCGATAAGCCGAGGCGAGCGAGCGGGTAGGCTCCGGCGTGGTCTGTTGACCCAGGACGGGCCTGGCCGCGCAGGTCGCTGCGGCGAGCAACAAGAACAGAAGCGCGCTTGGGACATGTCGCATGGCGATTACGGTCCCTCCACTCTG
>CANPVY010000092.1 GCA_947581845.1 uncultured bacterium
AAGGCAATCCTTGAGGAGAAGATACGCTCGCTGGATCCGATGCTCGCGGAGTTGGCGGCGGCAGACGAGAGGTCATTGAAAGAAACCTTGCGCGGCGTAGCCAGCGCGATGCTGCGGAAGTACAAGCGCGATCGCACACTCCTTCGCCTCTTGCTTTACAGCGCACTCGAGGATCATGAGCTGGCGCGATCCTTCTTTCGCCAGCTGATGCAGGGGTCGTTCCGACGGCTGACCGAGTTGCTGGAAGAGAGGCAGGCGCGAGGTGAGTTGAGGAAGGACCTCGATCTGCAGGTGGCGGGGCGGGCGTTTGTAGGGATGATTATCAATGAGATTCTATGGCGGGAACTAATTGGCGAAGTCGTGCTCCCACGCCTCTCGATGGAACGCGTGGTGGGCGGATACGTGGATACGTACTTGAAGGGCATCTCAGCATGGACAGAAGAGTGAGTCGTTGGAGGCGAGCGTCGCTTCCGTGCCAGCAAGGGTAGCGAGGCTTGACGGAGCGAAAGTAGGGCCCTATATTAGTGAGTACATACTTAGTTACTCCCCGTCCCACGTAGCGGCAAGCCGCACAACAGGCAAGCTCGGCCGCCTCGAAGGGCGGGCACGTCTGGAGGACCTGGCTCGGCTTCACAACTTCGCGATAGCCAGGCTGCATGCCGTCCCGGAAGAGTGGCGACAGCACGACTCGGACCAGGAGGCGCGTTCTCTGTAGACGAGCCGGCTCCAACTCGGGGATGGTGGACTAATAAGGAGGACGGGTTGCGCACAGTTGTGTTCTTTGCCGTAGCAGCCGCGGCGCTGTTCATCTTGTCAGCTCTGCTTGTGACGGCCGTGGACGCGTCTGCTCAGCTGCCGGGCTACAGAGGGCACGGCTGGGCCACAGGCAGCGACTACAACCGATGCTACGATGTCAGGACAGTACAGACAGTCGGTGGGGAGGTGATAGGGGTAGAGAGAGTCGCTCCAAGGCACGGCATGTCCCGCGGCGTGCAACTACTAGTCAAGACGCACGACGAGGTACTCCGCATTCACTTGGCCCCAGCGTGGTTCATGGACAGCCAGACCGAGGACTTCAAGCCGGGAGACAGGGTCGAGGTTCTGGGCTCGAGGGTCAAAAGCGAGGGCGGACCTGTGGTCATCGCGGCGGAGGTGAAGAAGGGGAGTCGAGTGTTGCGAGTTCGAGACCACGGAGGTGCTCCGCGGTGGGACGGTTGGACCCAGGCCGCCAGTTCCGTACCTGCTCGCGCCGAGACGCCGCTGTATCGGACGGACCTCGACCGCCACCTCTGGTCCTGGGGAAACCGCCAGAGATTGGGCTAGGGACGTGTCACTCCGCACGAGAATCTCTCTGATGGAAGCGTCGAGATGTTGACGGAGGGCCGGTGGTGTGAGACACGATAACGCCGTCCGAGCCCCTGGCCCCGGCCCCGTTCGGCAGCGGATTTGGAGGCAAGCTGTCAGGGCCGGCCGTGGGGACGCCGTCAGCCCCTCAGCTGCCCCTCCACGGGAAGCTACGGCGGAGAAATAGAGGTGAGGTGCGGCCGTCTTTCCCAGTGGGGTCGAGCCGGATTGATGGTGCTGGCCGTTCACACCCTGTTGCTCTTCCTCCCTCCGATTCCCCCCAATATCAAAGGTCCCCTCGTGTCCTACCTGGCTGCCTACGCTGCGGTCTTCCTGCTGCTCGTGGAGTTCGCTCGGCATCGCGAGACTGTCGCGGCTCGCTGGACCGCGACCGCTCCCCAGCGTCGCCAGGCGGTGGCTCTTGGTTTGACGATCGGTGTTCTGGCGCTGGGGCTGACTCTGAGGGCGTACGCCCCGGCGCGGTTCCAGGTGTTCGTGTTGGCCGAGTACGGCCTCGCAGAGCCTGCGACACTCTTCGCCTACCTTGGCACCACGATCATCTTGTTTGGCGCCAGCCGGACGTTGGAGGGGCGGGAGCGCAAGCACTGGCAGTTCATCACCGCTATGTGCTTGTTGTTGGGCCTGGAGGAGATCGACTACTTCGGGATCTTCGGCGCCTTCATTGGGAGGATTCAAGGCGTCTACGCGGGCTCGCTCCATGACCTGATTCGCCTGACTACCGAAGGGGTCTTGGGGCCCGTCGGCCTGGCAGCTGTGGTGGCGATCTTCCTAGTCGTTGCCGCAGCGCTGTGGCGGCTGGGGTACCTGCAGCCGCGGACACTCGTTTCGATGCTGGTTTCGCGCAGCTTCGTCTGGGTGGTTCTGGCCTTGGGCCTCTATCTGATCGCTGCAGCGGACGAGACCGATCTCTTCGGCTGGAGGGCTAACCCTCCTTATGAAGAGCTGCTGGAGCTGTCGGCTGCAATCTGTGTGGCTGTCTACGCTCTCGAGCTGGTAGCGCGCCGAGGTCGGAAGTTGTTGGATCCTCAGCTGCCTTAGAACGGAGAACCTCTTCCAACCGAAAGCGTGCCTTCGGGAGCTCGGGCCCGCACCAAGTGCTATCCAGCGGCTTGACTCAGGTGTCGCCAGCGGGCGATAGGTCGCAATCCGTCGTAAGACGGACGATTCGTGGCGCGGTCGCGTGGCGGGGACGAGCCGAGCAGCGCCCACTTCGGCAGTCACAGTCTCAGTGTCAGCCCCCACCGGTGGTGGTGAGCGCTGGCTGACGCCGGGGCACGGAGAACCTCTAGAATACGCGCCTGAGGTGCGTCAGCCGCGCTGCGCGAGGACAGGCCCTGCCACACTAGCCGCAGTTTCACCGCGCCCTTCGCTCCGCACCACGATCGTCAGCGCAGCCGCCAGGATCAACGCGCCCAGGAAGGGGAGCGAGAACGCCTGCATCAGCCGCGACGCCGAAGACGAGACGAGAAGAAACGATGCTACGAGCGCGTAGAGCATCAACTTCCGCTCTGGACTGGATGCGGGCCGTGTGCGGACGAAGTAGACCGCAGCCGTGTAAGGGAACAGCAGAACCACATAGTGATTGATCCACGAGATCGGAGAGATGAAGAGCGCCGCGATCATCACTAACGAGTACTCAAACGAGAGCGCTACCCTATTCCTGCCGCCCAGAGGTGTACAGCAGGTCCAGGCGAGGGCGGCCACGATCGCCAGCGAGAGCGACTTTACGACGCGATCCGCCACGATGTGACTCAGTGACAAGAGATTCATGTAGAAGTCGGAGCGCCCTCCGCCCGCCGGAGTCGCGGTGAAAAAGCGATGGAATACCGCGCTCAATGACTGGTTCGTGTGCCTGAATCCGCTCACCCCTTCCGCCAGCGTGCCCTCCACGAGGAACGGGTTCACTTTCTCGAACCAGCCGCTCATCACGACGCTGAAGTGATCCGTGCCAAACACCAGCGGCGGGACGACCAGCCAGCAGATGACGACACCGGTGAGTGCACCGAGCACCACCCGATAGGCCCGCTTGTAGGCGAAGTAGAGAATGAAGAGGCCGGGTGTAAGCTTGAGCGCCGTGGCTAGCCCCAACGCTAGGCCGGAGCGCACATCGGCGCCATGCTTGAACGTGTACAGGGCGAGGCACAGGAAGAAGAGGATCACGATGTTGACCTGTGCCGTCTCCAGGTTACTACCGATGATCCCCGCTGCAAGCACGAAAGGGACCCAGAACATCGACGGCCGCCTCGCCTCCACGCCGTCTGTTTCATCCACGGTGCGAACGCTCAAGTACGTTGCACCCACTGCCAGCGTGAGGTTCAGCAGGAACCAAAGGGACGCCGCCAGGCGCGTCGGTAGCAGAACCAGCGGCGTGAACAGCAGGCCGAAGAAGGGCGGGTACTTTCCGATCGACGTCCGCTCCCACGAGTACTCGCGGTACACGTCGACCCGCTCGTACACCAGGTCACGGCTGAACTCGATCCAATCATCGAACTGAGATCCGTGCCCCTGAACGGCCCGCCTCACCATGTTCCACCAGAGGAACGCCACCAGCGCGACGAGAAGTACGAGCAAGATCCGTTTCGCCAGCGGCGAACTGCACGCTTTTGCGGCCCTCTCTACCACGCCGGGTCGCGGCTCGGCGACCTGACCCTGCAATCGCAAGCTGCTCCCTCCAACGCTTCAGACGGGTGAGGTTCCGCCTGCTTGAAAAAGGCATTCTAAGAGGAAGTCGTGCGACGCGCTACAGGGATGGGCTTGTGTCTTTCGTTTCCGCAAATAGGGCAGTAGGAACTTTCGTTGACACAGGCCTAAAGACAAAAGCATGAGGCACCACCCCGAACCCGTTAAGAGAGGAGGTGGTGCCTCATGCTTCCGGTGGATAGTGAACTCCACCTGGCGTTGAAGACAGAATCGCGTCTGGTGGGGGCGCGTCCTGACCAAGTGCCGCTACACAAGAGGCGAGGCTTTCGTCGCGGCGAACTCGGTAGTCGATCCGACGGTCCGCGATTCCATCACAATCGAGGTCTGGCCGGGGTCGACAGGCTGCACATGAGTGTGACCTCCGCGAGTGACCTTCAGTTCCACCAGGGGTGGCACGCATTCCGTTGACGTGACTTACAGAGGCCTTAGGGATCTGTAAATCAGGTTAGCGATACTTGTGCCCCCAGAGTGTCAACGCCGGGCTTTGCCGTATCTGAACACCGAGCCCTGTCTTGCACGCAGGAGGTCGTGGGTTCGAATCCATCCGCTCCATTCTCCCCCAAAGATGCACGCAGGAGGTCGTGGGTGGAGCTTGGCACTGCCTGCGGCGACGCTCAGTGTGAAGCCGTCCCTGGCGACCCGCAAGACGCTTCGGCGGGGCAAGCAGCGGCGCCCGCTACGGCGCGAGCGAGGCCGGCCGCCATTAGGCCTGGCCAAGGGCGAAGACGCCGCGATTGCGTATCAGCGATGTCTGCGATGTTCGCTAGTCACCGGGCCCAGCACGGCGGTGCTGTTCGAACCAACCCAGCGTCCCTTGGAGCTTGGCGATGTGATGGCTCGGGCGCCGACGGATGCCGTGCGGTTCGCCGGGTACGCGCACCAGGACCGTCTCCACTCCCAGCAGCTTCAGCGCCTTGAAGTACTGCTCGGACTCCGACATTGGCGTCCGATAGTCCTCTTCGCCAGTCATGATCATCGTCGGGGTCTTGACGTTCTCGACCACGGAGAGGAGCGAGCGGCTCTCGTAATGCTCGACGTGGTCCCAGGGTAGGCCGGGAAACCAGTTCTTGACCGTGAAGGGCGCGATGTCGGCGGTCAGGTTGAAGCTGTACCAGTTGATGACCGGGTACCACGAGACGGCGGCGCAGAAGCGATCGGTGCGCCCGATCATCCATGCGGTCAGCACACCGCCACCGCTGCCGCCGGCGACGTAGAGGTTGTTCTCGTCGATGTAGCCCGCCTCGAGCGCCGCATCGACGGCGGAGTTCAGATCGTAGAAATCGTCGCCAGGATAAGCGTGGTGGATCAGATTGCCGAACGCTTCGCCGTAGCTCGTGCTGCCGCGCGGATTGACGTAGAGCACCACGTAGCCCTCGGCCGCCATGATCTGCTTCTCCATGTCGAACCGATCACCATAGTTGGCGAAGGGGCCGCCATGGATCTCGATGATCAACGGATACTTGTTCGCCGGGTCGAAATCGGGCGGCTTCACGATCCAGCCCTGGATGCGACGCCCATCGAACGACGAGTTGTACCAGATCTCTTCCACGTCACCCAGCTTCTTTCCAGCGAAGACATCGGCGTTGAGGGCAGTGATCTGCCGTACCTCCCTGGCTCTGCGGTCGGTGACCGCTACGTCGCCGGGCACATGCGGTCGCGTGTAGGTGAATGCAATACTCCGGTTACGGGCCACGGAGAACGCATCGCCCGACCCGTAGGCACTGCCCAGGGTGCCGATGTCACCGGAGAGCACACGATGGCTGCCGTCCAACGAGAAGAAGGCGAGCTTCGTGTTCCCCTGATCGTCGTAAAGGGCGTACACCCCGCTATTGTCGGGCGCCCAGGTCGGGTTCGAGACGCTGCGGTCTAGGCTGGCTGAGACGACCCGAGCGCCGGAGCCGTCGCGGTTCATGACGTAGAGCTGGGTGAGCTGGTAGCCCACGTACCGTTCATCGAAGCCGACGTAGGCAATACGCCGGCCGTCAGGCGACACCGCCGGCGAGTTGTCGGGCCCCGGGCGATCCGTGAGCGCGCGCACGCTGCCATCCTGGACCGAGAACTCGTAGATCTCGGTGTCGCGCGTCTCGATCTCGAAGTCGTGGCGGCGGTTGGCGGAGGTGATCAGGTACTGGCCGTCCGGCGTCCACGCCGGCTGGACGCTCCCAAAACCGACGCCGCCGTGATGGAAGTCCCCGCTCGAGATCTGACGGGGCGTTCCACCCTCTGAAGGGATGACGAACAGGTGGACATAGCCCCGTGGGATGTCACCGACGCCGTTGAACCGGTAGGTGAGCCTGTCGATGTACTGGGGCGGCTTCGCCCACTCCGCGCCTTGGGGAGGCGAAGGCATCTTGCCGATCTTCAACGGGGCCGCCGGGACCAGCTTCGTGAACGCCAGCTGTGTACCGTCAGGAGACCACGCGATGTTGCTGGGAGGCTCGGTCAGATTCGTGATCGGCGCCGACTGCCCCGTGTCCATCCAGCGAATGAAGATCTGGGGTTTGCCCTCGCGATCGGATATGAAGGCGAGCCGTTGACCGTCGGGTGACCAGCGTGGGGTATGGTCGTTGTAGTTGCCGCTCGTCAACGGCCGGTGGTCACTCCCGTCGGAGCGTATGATCCAGAGGTTGGAGTAGCGGCGGTCGGTCATGATGTCGGCGAACTGCCGCACGTAGACCACGCGCTGACCGTCGGGAGAGATCTGTGGGTCCCTCGCGTACTCCATGTTGAAGATGTCCTCGACCGATAGCCGGTCCGTTTGGCCGGCCGCAGGAGGCGCGATGGCCAGAAGGGCGCAGACGACCCAGGCCACAGCAGGGAAAGAGCGGAGCATCGTCGTTCACCTCGTCGCTGGTTACAGAACAGGCGCATGACTCAGGAGGCCGGGCCCGTCGAGAACACTGAGCTCGGTACGTGAGTTCTCTACTACGTCGGGGATTGACCGCCGTCAAGTCGCTCTTGCCGAATCGACCAGGCGTCGGCCCAGCAGGTTCACCTTGAAGCGGCGCACCGTCTCGGGCGGTACGACCGCCCCTGTCGCGCTGCGAAAGTGGAGCGCGTCGCAGGGGCACTGCACAATACAGGCACCGCACTGCACACAATCTTCGGCTTTCGCTACAGTCGCTACTCGCTGCTGGTAGTCCACCTCGAAGACGTTTCTGGGGCATACCTGCTCGCAGAGGCCAACTCCCGTGCACAGCTCGCCGTCCAAGGCGATTTGAAGCAGGCGGTCCTCCTGGAACCCGCCTTTGTAGACTGGCGTGCTCCCCATGAGGTCAACCGTGAGGATCGCCACGACGATTAGCGAGATGGCTCCCCAGCGGATGGCGAGCGGCCATGAGAGAGTCCCTGCGTGGATGGTCGCGGCGAGCAGCGCGGCCATGAACAGTAGCCAGAGCAGCAGCGCGAGCGCGATCCGTCCGCCCGTTGTGCGGAGCCGCTCGTGATAGAGAGGAAAGGATAGGAAGATGAGGGCGGACAACGCCCACACGAGACCGACGACCGGAAGTGCGCCCTGCGGCCAGAACAAGAGGAGCAACAGCGCGAGCAATGAGATCGGGGATGCCCAGGCAACGGCCATCTCCAGCCGCTGTGGCCACGGGAAATCGATCGTTCGCATGCTTGCGGCCGCCTGCGAGCCGGCTTTCAGGAAGGCGGGTATCGCGCTGGCACGGACCGGTCCCCAGACAACCGTCCAGCCCGTCTTCCGGTGAACGACCGCGCCTTCGATGCCGGTGGCGGCAAGCTGAGGCAGGATCAGCTGTCGGTGATCGACCAGATCCTCGATGCCGCTTGTCTTCAGAACTGCGATGACATCGTGATTCGTCAACAGGCCACCGGTGGCAGCACACCAGACATTGATGCCGCGGCTGTTGGCGACCAGCAGATACGCGTCGATCCCTTGGATGGCGCGTCTCACTCTTGCGACCGTGAGGCGGAAGTTGCAGGTGAGCAGGACCGGCGAGTCACGTCCGGGAGCCCCGATCTTGACCAGGCCTGTCCGGCACGGGAATGGGAGCACCCTGAGAAGCGTCTGCAGAATATTGGTCCAGGCGTAGTGGAGGTAGCTCACGCTGTTGCTTTATCCGGCTTCTTGGCCATCAGCTCGATGAAGCTGCCGAGCCTGCTGGTGTCGGCTGACATGATACTCAGGCCCGCTTGCGTCAGTTTGTCGTGCAGGCCCGCGATAGGGCGTGTCGTCCGCTGACTGATGACGTACGTGAGAATCGCGAGGGGGATCCGGACCAGCGAATGCAACATTCGAGTGACAAGGCTTTGAGGCCTGACCTCGTCGGCGACGAGCAGGAGCCCTCCGGGCCGCAGAATTCGCGTAACCTGCTTCAGGGTGTAGGCGAGCTCGTCGTCACCTAGCTCGGACAGGCAGAGGCCGCTCATGACAACGTCGTAGCTTTCCGACCGCTCCGCGTCCAGCTCGGCGACGCTCATCTCCACCAGCTCGATTCTGTCTGAAAGGCCTGTGTCTCGCCCATGCCGGGCGGCGATCTCGAGCATCTGGGGGTTCACGTCGATCGCCCTTACGCTGGCTCCACGGCGAGCTGCCCGCAGGGCTAGCGGGCCGGTACCGCAACCGATGTCGAGCACCCGCTGCCCAGGGTCTATGTAGCTTGCCAGGCGATCGTAAGCTCTCTGCACACGTCCGAGCGTGAGCAGACGGATGCCCAAGTCGTATCGCTGTGGAGCGGATTCGAGGATCCGCATCAGCACGAAAGTGCTCATATCAGTGAACCACCGGCAGCCGGGATGCTCAGCGCATACGCCTCACTCGTTGACGAGTAGTCTGGCGAAACAGGCCCGCAAAGAAAAGCGGGCCCCTCTCCGTCGCAACGCCTCGCGGGCACCAGGCGGGCGCCGGCCCGGTCTGTTGTGGCGTCAGCTCGTTTCTTGCGGCAGGCAGACGCGGATATCCGCACCGTCAGCAGCGGGCAGGATGACGGCGCCGCGCTCCGCGGGCGTCAGAATGTCGAAGGCGACAGGTGGCCCGGCGTCGAACTCTAACTCGTGCACGGGCAGCCGTGACAGGTTGGTGACCAAGATACCGCTGTGCGGGTGGATCACGTGGCAGTGCTCGAGGACGGATAGTCCCTCCTGCCTGCGCAGGCGCTCGACAACACTCAGCGACTTCCTCACGTAGTCTGCATCGACTTGAGCGACCGTGCTGCGGATCTTCTGGGCCAGCACGCCGAGCGGTGCATCGCTCAGGTACTCGCGGTCGACGGACACGATGGCCAGGCTGACAGCGCAGCCGAAGTAGGTCGGTGGGAACCCGTCGAGCAGCCTGCGGAAATCCACCGGGCAGCTGGCAAGGGCAGTGCTATCCGTCGTTCCGGCACTCCAGGCGGGCACGTATCGCTTCCAGAGCCAGGCGGTGATCGCGTCGTTGTGGGAGAGCCTGACATCGCAATCCCGCTGTGCCTGGCTGAGTATCTCGTTCATCTCTTCGCGCGAGAACTGGTAGCGGTGCCAGCGTAGCCGTTCTCGGGCGATCGCGCTCCGCCGCTCGCCCCAGTGGACGCCGCACTCAGCGAGCACGTCTTCGGACGTGAGTCGCTTGGCGGGTTCGGTGCTTGCGGGGATCAGCAGTTCGCGCCGGTGCGAGGGTGGGTGGATCGGTAACCCGTGAAAGAGGCGTGCCCAGCTGGACAGGAAATGGAAGTAGCTGAATCCGTCGGCGACGGCGTGTGACATGCTCACACCGACCACGGATCCCTGCGGCGTCTGGGAGAGCTTGATTCGGGTTAGCGGTTCGCCCTGGACACTGTGGACGGGATTCAGGAATCCGTAGCGTGCCCCAGCTTCGCTGAAAGTCACCGTCGAGCTCGCCACCTCGAAGTGCAACCCGTCGTCGGACGGTTCGAGGCCGTAGGCATCCTCAGCGAGTCTGACCAGTTTGCTTGCTACCGGCGCGAAGTGCTCGAGCGCCTCCTCAAGGCTGC
>CANPVY010000093.1 GCA_947581845.1 uncultured bacterium
CTCGCTATTCGTAAGGATCACGCGGATCTCCTCCGACATCGCGCGCAGGTCGTTCCCCGCCATGAGCGGTGCCGCAAGGGTCGCCCAGAGGCTGAAATGCGCGCGGTACTCCGTCACGCTCATGCCGCCGTTCCCCACCTCCAGCATGTCGGGATCGTTCCAGCCGCCGGGCCCGGCGAACGCCTCCAGCCCGTCCTGCAGGTCGAGGATGTGGACGACGCCCATGCCGCCCCAGTCGCGCCTGCAGTCCCAGCAGTCCTGGATGTCGCCCGTCGTGCGCCAGAGGTGCCCGATCCCGCGCGCCCACAGCCACGGCCGGTTCCTCCCCCACTCGCAGATGCTGAGCACGATGGGCCGGCCGGCCTGCTCCAGCGCCTGACGCATCAGCGCGTACGACGCCTCGGCGTTCTGCTCACCGTGGTAGCACCAGTCGTACTTCAGGTAGTCCACGCCCCAGGCCGCGTAGGTCCGCGCGTCCTGGAACTCGTACCCCCGGCTGCCGGGCCGGCCCTGACAGGTCTTCATCCCGGCGTCCGAGTAGAGCCCGAACTTGAGCCCTTTCCCGTGCACGTAGTCGGCCAGCGCCTTGATGCCGGACGGGAAGCGCTCCGGGTCGGCGATGATGTTCCCCTCCCCGTCGCGCTCCACCTGCCAGCAGTCGTCGATTACCACGTACTCGTACCCGGCATCCTTCATCCCGCTCGCCACCATGGCGTCGGCGGTCTCCTTGATAAGGGCCTCGCTCACGTCGCAGCCGAACTTGTTCCAGCTGTTCCAGCCCATCGGCGGCGTGCGCGCGAGCCCGGCGAGCAGACTTTCTGCCTGGTCCGATTGCGCGGCGACGGGTGAGGTGATGCTGGCGAGCGAGAGAACGACAGGGACCGTCAAGCCAAGTGCGCTCTTCACAGGGACCTCCGGGTTTGTGGCACACAGGCGCCGTCACCCCGACCTGCCGGGGACTGGCGCGCCCAGGGTGCTTTGCTATCGTGCAGCGCGGCGGCGTCCCGGCAGAGGCGCCTGCGTGACGATACAAGCTCAAGCTACGAGTAAGCACGCGCACGAGCTATGCAATCGACAAACGACGCGAACGGCAACGCTGGGAACGCGCCGGACCCCGGCGTGGACTATAGCCGCAGGTGGTACGTCATAATCGCCGTGGGCATGGGCGTCTTCCTGGCAACCATCGACGCCAGCATCGTCAATGTCGCCTTACCGTCCCTGGTAAGATCCTTCAATACCAAGTTCGCGGTCGTCCAGTGGGTGGCACTCTCCTACATGCTGACCATGGCCACGCTCATCCTGAGCATGGGTCGACTGGGCGACATCAGTGGCAAGAAACGCGTCTACACGACAGGGATGGTCGTCTTTACCGTCGGATCCGCGCTTTGCGGCCTCTCACAGACGATCTACTGGCTGATTCTCTTTCGTGTGCTCCAGGCCATCGGCGCTTCAATGATGGCCGCTTTAGGAACTGCCATCGTGACCGAAGCGTTTCCCGCCCAAAAACGCGGCAAGGCGCTGGGCACGATCGGCGGCATCGTCTCCATTGGCATCATTACCGGCCCGGTCCTGGGCGGCATCCTGATTGACGCGATCTCCTGGCACTGGATCTTCTTCGTCAACATTCCCATCGGCATCGTCGGCATCTTCATGGTGCTGCGCTTCGTTCCATCAACCGAAGCGCTGCGGGGTCAGAAGTTCGATCTCGCCGGCGCGGCGCTCCTGCTTGTCAGTGTGGTCTGCTTCCTGCTCGCTTTGACCGTGGGTCAGAATCTGGGGTTCCGCAACCATCTCATTCTCACGCTCTTCGCCGCCTGGCTCGCTTCGTTCGTCCTCTTCCTGTACGTCGAGCTGGCGGTCGACCACCCGATGGTCGACTTGCGGATCTTTCAGAACGCCGTGCTCAGCCTGGGCCTGTTCACCGGATTCCTGGCCTTTGTGGCCACCGCCGGCGTGGTGCTGTTGATGCCGTTCTATCTCGAGAATGTGCTGGGACACAGTCCGCACCAGGTCGGCCTGCTGTTAGCCGTGGTCCCGCTGGCGGCAGGACTGTTCAGTCCGATCGCAGGCACCTTGTCCGACCGCTTCGGTACGCGGTCGATCACGACCCTGGGGCTGGCGGTACTGATCATCGGCTATCTCAGCTTGACCACCTTGAGCGAGGACACCAGCTCTCTCGGCTACATACTGCGTTTCTTCCCCGTCGGTATGGGCACCGGCATCTTCCAGTCGCCCAACAACAGTGCCATCATGGGTGCCGCGACCCGAAGACACCTCGGTGTCGTCTCCGGGCTGCTCTCGATCACGCGTACGCTCGGGCAGACCTCGGGAATCGCCGCCATAGGCGCATTCTGGGCCGCCCGTGTCTCCTTCTATGCGGGCACCGATTTCAAAGCCGGGCCCACTCGCACGAACATCGAAGCTCAGGTGCACGGATTGCACGATGCCTTGAGCGGAGTCGTGATACTCATCGGCCTGGGCCTGCTGTTGAATCTCTGGGCCCTGATGCTGGAATGGATTCAGCGGAATAGGAGGACGAACAGAGAAGGAACCGGACTGATCGACGATTAGACCGGCCAAGGCGGACGAGTGCGGGCCGTCACCAGACCGTTTCGACGTGGGGGCAGCTCCAGAGCCTCTCGTCCCGGGTGACCACAGCGGCGCCCAGCGTCCGGGCGGTGGAGAGGATGATGCGATCTGCGGGATCGCGGCCATAGCTCCACGTCGTCAACCCCTCGCCCAACTCTTTAGACCCAGCCACGAAATGCCACGGCACTCTCGCACCGTTCCGTCCCCTCTCGGGACGCACTGACCCCGCAACGCCCGGCCCCCGACTCATCGAGTGGAAACACCCTTGTCCGGCGCGGCCACCCGGCTCGCCGTTGCGCGCACCGGTGCGCTTTTCGCATAAGGGCCTATGTTCTCAGTGGGCTGTCAGCCTTGTGACCGAGGCCTTTGGCGTGCCTCTAATCTCGGAGGGTGCTATGGGGGCGAAGCGGAGCGGATTGAGTCTCCTCCTGTTCATGGGTGCCGCGCTGGCGTGCGGTGACGACGGAGTCGGGCCGTCGGCGGATGAGATCGCGGGTACCTGGACGGCAACGAAGGTGGAGTACGTGAGCGTGTCGCAGCCCGTCCGAACTGTCGACCTGATCGCGGAGGGCGGCACAGCGACGCTGGTGCTCAATGCGGCCGGCACGTACGTATTCACGCTCACGCCGAACGCCGAGCCGACAGTCGTCGACACCGGCGAGTGGCAACTGGACGGCGATATCATCACGCTGATGCCGAACTGGACGAGTTTCGAGTTCCAGTTCGACGTCGCTCTCTCGGGGAACACGTTGACCCTGAGCGGTGCGGATTCGGAGTACGATTTCGACGGCGACCACCAGCCCGACGACGCGAAGCTGAACCTGGTGCTGGTGCGCTGAGCGCGCAGCCCGGCGTCACCTCCCGGGCAGGCGCGCCGCGGGCGCGAGCACTAATCCGACGGAGCGGCCACCAGTCGCACGACGAGCGTCGTGCCGTCCCGCTCGAGCCGGGCGCCCGCGAACGAGCCCGCGAAGCCCGGCGCCTCGATGACGACCCCGCCCTCCACCTCGCGCACTACGGGCTCACCGGGCAGGCCCGTCACGGTCAGCCGGCGAACGCCGTTGAATAGCGGGTGAGGACCGACACCCTCACTGAGCGCCGACCGGTCCAGCACCTCCAGCCGCGAGCCGGCGTTACTGAGCACCAGCCAACGCGTATGCAGCACCTCGGTCGCACTCAAGCGGTGCACGTTGGAAGGATCGAAGACTTCGGGCCAGAGTAGCACGTCGTCCGCCGCCTCGATGACGAGCCGCGGGCCGGCCACCGCCAGGAACTCGCGTCTGAGCGCCACCCGCTGGTCCACTAGCTCGGCGATGTCCGACTCCGCCCGACTCCGCGCCGCCGAGCGCTCGTCCGCGCTGAACGCGCAACCTGCCGCTTCCCGCACCGCCAGCACCTGCCCCAACAGGTCGTCGAGCGATGTCGCCGCGCCCTGCACGAGCCGCGCCCTCCAGTCCGGCGCCAACGCGTCGAGCACCGTAGCGAACGCGGCGCCGACCGCATAGGCCCGAGCCCGAACGTCATCGGCGGCGAAGGTTCCACCCTCCGGCAGCGCCGCCTGACCCTCGCCGGTCACGCGATTCTCGATGTAGCGGGCCAGCCCCTCGATGAGCTCCGAGCCGCGCTCGTAGCCGATCGAGCCGTCGCTCATGCCGGCGTAGCGCGCCTGCCGGATCGCCAGCGCGCGGCCCGCCCAGCAGGCGCGCGCCCTGTCGTCGCTAGCGCCCAGTGCGCGGCGCAGCGCCTCGGTCTCGAGCCGCCGCGCGGCCAGTAGTCCCGCGTCCTCGACCGGATACACGAACAGCTCGACCTCGTTCGCCTGCCAGGCCGGGTGGTGTTGGCGCTGATAGACGTGGAAGGCCTCGTGGACGAGCACCGCCGCCAGCCTCGCCGGCGCGCGCGTAGTGTCGCCACCGCTGAGCAGCGTGGCCGTGAGCGCGCCGCCGATCTCCG
>CANPVY010000094.1 GCA_947581845.1 uncultured bacterium
AGTCAGGAACTCGACTCGCACCTGCTCACCGTACAGATCACCGTCGAAGTCGAGCACATGCAGCTCAATCGAAGGCGGCGACCCCCGGAAAGTCGGCCGTGGGCCCACATGCAGCAGCCCCTCTCCCAGGTGTGTCCGGAACGCCGCGCGCACCGCGTAGACCCCCTCCCGCGGCAGCAACTTGTCGCCTGCGCCCACGCTCACGTTAGCCGTGGCGAATCCGAGTGTGCGGCCCCGGCCGTCGCCATGGACCACCACACCGGTCAGCGAGTACGGTCGGCCAAGCCCACGCGCGGCCCGCTCCACGTCGCCGTCCTCCAGCGCCCTGCGAATCCGGCTCGACGAGATCGCGCCGTCGTTCATCAGTACTGGCCCCACCACCTCGACCTTGAAGCCATAGCGCGCGCCGATCTCACGCATAGTGCCAACGTGCCCGCTGCGGTCACGGCCGAAACCGTGGTCATAGCCCACTACCAATCGCTTCAGCGCGAAACGGGCCAGAAGCACGTCTCGCACGAACTCCTCGGGCAGATGAATCGACAGTGATCGCGTGAAGCTCAGAAAGACGGCGTAGTCGAGCCCAGAGAGCGTGAGTATCTCCTTCTTCTCGTTAGGCGTCGTCAGCAGTCGCGGCGCGATATCAGGGCGAACGATCTTCAGCGGATGCGGATCGAAGGTGACGAGCACACTCAGCAGACCGTCCTCGGCTGCCAGCTCGCAGAGCCGCCTCAGCACCGCCCAGTGGCCACGATGCACGCCGTCGAACGTGCCCACGGTAACCGCAGCACCTTTCGCTTGAGGCGGCAGCCCGTGCGAGTCAGTCGTCGGAATCCTTCTGCTCATCCGGTCATCGTCTATCGCTATTCGGCGCTGAAGACCTTCTTCGGCCAGAGCCGTCCTTCTCGAACCAGCGCGACGGCCGCCAACTTGCCTTCCACGAATACGGCCACCGGATCCTCGGCATCCAGCCCACGCCACTGGACCGGCACACCATGCCGCAGTGCTTCCCCCGCCTCCGCATCCAGGTCCGCTCGCCGCAAATGGGCGACCGCGGCCTCCGGCGGCTGCAGCCGTGCGATGACGAGGTCCTCCGGCGTGTCCCGTCCCAACTCCAGCGCATCAGCCACGTCGTGCTGGCCGACCCGCAGCCTGCGCAGGCCGGTCAGATGCGCACCCACCTCCAGAGCCTCTCCCAGGTCCCGCGCCACAGCACGAACGTACGTGCCACTCGAGCACTCGATCTCCACCGTCAGGCTCGGAAGCGACATCTCACACACGTCGAGTCGCCAAATCACTACATGCTGCGGCCGCAGCTCCGGCGCCTCTCCCGCCCGAGCCAGGGCATGAGCCCGCTGTCCGGCCACCTTCTTGGCCGAGTAGGCAGGCGGCCGCTGCTCGATTTCGCCGAGCTGATGCTCCAGAGCTCGGCGCACCCGCTCCGCGTCCACGGCGCGCCAGTCATCGCTGCGAGTGATCACCGTCCCCGTGCGGTCGTCCGTGTCCGTCCGCTCACCCAAGCGAATCACTGCACGGTAAGTCTTAGGCAGGGCCACCAGGTACTCGGCCAGTCGGGTGGTCCATCCTACGCAGAGTAGCAACAGGCCGCTGGCGAAGGGGTCCAGAGTCCCCGCATGACCAACGCGGCGATGTCCGGTCACTCGCCGCACGATATCCACAATGTCGTGCGATGTCGGACCTTCAGGCTTGTCCACCAGCAGCAGGCCGACAGGCTTCACTCCCCGTCTCCACCCTGCGGCGGGTCCTCCGGCGCATCGACTTCCGCCAGCAGCTCCCTGATCCTGGCCGCCCTCTCCTGAGTGTGGTCGATGACGAATCGCAGCTCGGGAGTCCGACGGATCCTCAGCTCACGTCCCAGCCGCGAGCGAATGAACCCGGCAGCGCTGGCCAAGCCTCTAAGCGCCTCCGCCTTTCGCTGATCGTCGCCCGGCGCCTGCACGTAGACGGTGGCATGCTTGAGGTCCGCGCTGACCTCTACAGCGGTCAGCGTGACCATACCGATCCTGGCGTCCTTGACCTCCCGCTGCAGCAGGTGGGAAATCTCCTCTTTGAGCAGCTGGTTGAGCCTCTGCGTACGCGAATGCTCTCTAGCCATGGGATTCGCCGAAAGGAACCGAGCCAGGCGGCCAGGCAGCTGGACTGACTGAACCACGGCGCCCGGGGATGTCAGCGGCTGCCTCAGTAGAAATAGGTCACGCTGTCGATGATCCGCACCCGTCTCTCAGACGCGACAAGCGCGTCGATCCGGCTCAGCATTTGCTCTGCACGCCGTCGGTCAGAGGATACAACCGCCGCACACAGCTCGGCCCTCTGCCAGCTGTCCTGGTGATCGGTCTCCGCCACTGAGACGTTGTGCCGTCCGCGCAGCCGATCTTTCAAGCTGCGCAGGATGGCCCGCTTTTGCTTGAGGGAGCTGCAACCTTCGAGGTGCAACTCCCATGCGATCACGCTCACGATCACGGCGGCTGCAGCGCTGTGGTTGTCGATCCCGAATCTAGCTGCCGGCGCGCGACTCGCTCCCGCCCGAGGCCCCAGCCTGCGCGCCTGCTGCCGTATCTAGGCTACGGGCCACCTGCTCGACTCGATACGACTCGAGCACGTCATCCACCTTGACATCGTTGAAGTTCTCTATCGCCGCGCCACACTCGTAGCCCGCCCGTACTTCCTTCACGTCGTCCTTGAAGCGTCGCAAGCTGGCAAGTTTGCCCTCATAGATCACGACATGATCCCGCAGGACGCGGATTCGGGCGTTGCGATCGATCACACCCTCGCTGACGTAGCAACCGGCGACCGTGCCGACCTTCGGCACCCTGAACAGTTGCCTCACTTCTGCGCTGCCCAGGATGACCTCCTTCTCCTCCGGAGCCAGCATGCCCTCCAGCGCGGCTCTCACCTCGCCGGCCGCCTCATAGATGACGCGATAGGAGCGGATATCGACACCCTCACGCTCGGCCAGCTCGCGCGCCTTCCGATCCGGACGTACATGGAAGCCGATGATAATCGCGTCGGTAGTCTGAGCCAGCAGCACGTCCGTCTCGTTGACTGCGCCCACGCCCCGGTGAATGACCTTCACCTCGACCTCGTCCGTCGAGAGCCGCTCCAGCTCATCGGAGAGTGCCTGCACGGAGCCGTCGGTGTCGCCTTTGATGATGAGTCTGAGCTGGGTCCGCTCACCAGCCTGTACCGCTTCGAACACGTCCTCAAGGCGTGCGACCTGGCTGCGGCGCCTGATCTCCCTTTCGCGCTCGATCTGCTGTCGTCTTCCGGTGATCTCGCGAGCGCGTTCGTACTCGAGCACGATCAAGCTGTCACCGGCCTGTGGCACGCCCTCGAATCCCAGCACGCGCGCCGGCATGCCCGGGCCTACGGACTCTGCGCTCTGGCCGCGCTCGTCGAACAGCGCACGGACCCGGCCCGCATATACGCCACACAGGAAGCCGTCGCCGACCCCAAGTGTGCCCTCGGTGATCAAGATTGTGGCTACGGGACCCATTCCCTTGTCGAGTTCGGACTCGATCACAGTCCCGCGGGCATTGACCCCAGGATCCGCTCTGAGCTCGAGCACTTCCGCCTGCAAGAGGATCTTCTCCAGCAGGTCATCGATCCCCTGACCCGTTTTGGCCGAGATCTCGGAACTCAGGACCTCGCCGCCGAATTCCTCGATGACCACGCCTTGCTCGAGCAATTCCCGCTTGACGCGCGTCGGGTTTGCCGCTGGCAGATCAATCTTGTTGACGGCGACGATGATCGGCTTGCCGGCATTCTTAGCGTGACTGATCGCCTCTACGGTCTGTGGCATCACACCGTCGTCGGCCGCGACCACGAGAATCACGATGTCGGTGACATCAGCGCCCCGAGCACGCATCGCCGTGAATGCCGCGTGACCCGGTGTATCGAGGAAGGTGATCTTGCGCTCGCCATCGACGCCGACGAGATAGGCACCGATGTGCTGCGTGATACCGCCGGCCTCGCCGCCGATGACGTTCGTCTTGCGGATGTAGTCGAGCAACAGCGTCTTACCGTGATCGACGTGACCCATCACGGTGACCACCGGCGGTCTCGCTTCGAGCCGTCTCGGGTCTACTTCCTCGACTTCGGCGAAGATGTCGGCACCGTACTCATCTTCGCGAACCGCCCTGAAGCCGAGTTCGCTGGTGATGAGTTCGATCTGATCGAAATCGAGCCGCTGGTTGATGGTGACCATCAGACCGAGGTTTTTGAACGCCGACGTAATGATCTCGTTCGCCGAGACACCGACGAGGTCGGCGAGCTCCGCCACGGTGAGGAATTCCGCCACACGCACGGTCGTGCGTTCCTCCGCCAGCCGCTGGGCCTCGGCGGCCTCGCGTTCCCGCTGCTCCACGGACACCTCGCGCCGCCGGCGTCGCGCTGGTCCGGCGCTCTCCATCTTCGCCAGGGTGCGCTTGATGGCCTCCTGCACCGCCTCCTGGTCGACGCGTGCGCGCTTCTTCTTCTTGCGGCCGCGCCGACGGCGGCGCCCATCGACCGTGTAGCCCTCCGCCTGGATGCGGACCACGCCAGCAGGCGTCTTCGGCTTCGGCGGTGCCTCGCTGCGCGCCGGCAACACGGGAACCGGCGGCGGTGGTGGGGCCTCGGCCGCCGGCGCTTCTGTCGCCTCGGCGGCGACCGCCGGGAGCTCCTCCGCAGGCGGCGCCTCTTCCGGCTCGGCCTCGACGGCTGCCGGCTCCATGGGCTCGGCCGCGACCGGCTCAACCTCAGGCTGGGCGGGAGCTTCCGCCGGGGCCTCTACCTCCACGACGACGACGGGCTCCTCACTCACCTCCGCCGGAGCCAGGACCTCCAACACCGGCTCCTCGACGGCCTCTTCCTCAGGGGCGACAACTGTCTCGGGCAACTCCTCAACTGGGGCGGCCTCAGCAGCCGGCTCAACGGGCTGCGCGGGTCTTTCTACAACACGACGACGACGCCGCCGCCGGGCCGTCGTTTCGCTCTTCCCGCCCTTGTCCGGCCGACGCTTGTCACGCTCGAGCCGCGTTCGCGCACGGGCGACCTGACCCTCTTCGAGCGAAGACATGTGACTGCGGACAGGGATGTCCATCTCGCGCAGGATATGGATCAGGCTTTCGCTCGTGATCTCAAACTCCTTCGCCAGCTCATAGACCCGCATCTTCGCCAAAGCTGCTGTCCTCCTGTACGCTAGCCTTCCAACGCTCGTGCCAACTCCAAGACTCGTTGTCCCAGCGACTCATCCGTGACCGCCAACGCGACGACTCGCTCCCGGCCCACCGCTCGCCCTAACTGATCACCGTCGAGTACGACCGTGTGCGGCAGCGAACGTGAACTCAGCAGCCTCTCCAGCCTCCGCTGTACCGCTGGCGGCGCGTCGCTGGCGATCACAATCGCCGCAGCCTCGCTACTGCGAACGGCGCGCTGCACTGCATCCACGCCAATACGCAGCTGCCCTGCCCGGCGCGCCAGCCCCAGCCCCCTCAGCAGACGGCTTACCGCCCTAGGAGGCCCGCTCCTCTGGCCCACCCTCCAGGCTCACCTCCGCATCCGCCAGGCTCGTCTCATCAACGGGCTCGACTCCCTCTCCCTGCACGGCCTCGGCAGCCGGCGCCTCGCTCTGCTCGCTCGCCGCCAGCGCGGGCTCGCCCTCCGCTGCCTCTTCGCCCTCCGTGGTCTCTTCGCCCTCCGTGGTCTCAACAAAGGGCCCACCGGTTGCGACTGGCTTCGCGTCGGGCGGAGCCTCGGCCGAAAGCTCGGCGGGCTCCTCGACGATGGTGAGCTCCTCAATCAGTCTGGCCAACAGATCAGCATCGTCAGGAGCTACCCCGGAGATGCGGAGGAAGTCGTCGCGTTCAAGGTCGATGACGTTCAGGAACGTCTCGTAACCCGCCGCCTCGAGCGCCGCGAGAACAGCCGGCGGGATATCGAGCTCCTTCAGAGGGAAGTCCGCCGCTACCTCCTCCTCTTCCCCGAGCCCGCGGAACAGCGTGGTCTGCGCGCCGCGCTCCATCCACTCACGGCTCGAGTAGAGATCGATCTGCCAACCGATGAGCTGCGAGGCGAGGCGCACGTTCTGTCCGTTGCGGCCGATGGCGAGCGAGAGCTGGTCCTCATCAACGATAGCGGTGATCACTTTCCGCTCAGGGTCTGGGATCACCTTCGCCACCTTCGCCGGAGCCAGCGAGCGCTTCGCGTAGATCTCTGGATCCGGATGCCAGGGCACGATATCGATGCGCTCACCGCTCATCTCGGACACGACCGCCTGAACGCGCGACCCCTTCAGGCCCACACATGCGCCCACGGGATCGATCGCATCGTCGTTGGACACCACTGCGATCTTCGTGCGGCCGCCCGCCTCGCGCGCGATATCGATAATCTTCACCACGCCCTGGTAGATCTCCGGCACTTCCAGTTTGAACAACGCCGCCACGAAGCCCGGGTCCGCGCGGGAAAGAATCAAGCGTGGCCCTTTCGGCGTCTCCTCCAGCTTCTTGAGCACAGCACGGATCGGCTCTCCCTGGCGGAATCGCTCTCTCGGGTTCTGTTCACGCCAGGGGATAATCGCCTCCGCCTCACGCAGCACGTTGAGCATCACCACCAGCTTGCCGCGCTCAATGGCCTGCACCTCGCCGGACAAGAGCTCGCCGATCTTGTCGCTGAACTCCTCGCGGATGCGGTTGCGCTCGCCCTCACGCACACGCTGAATGATCCGCTGCTTGGCTGCCAGCACGGCCGTCCGACCGAAATCATCGAAGTCTACTGGAATCTCCAGCAGATCGCCGACCTGGAAGTCCGGGTCGTCCCAACGTGCTTCCTGGACGCTCACCTCACGGGAGGGATCGATGACATCTTCCACGACCTCTTTGAGTACGACGATCTCGATCGCACCCTTCTCCTCATCGATTGTGATCTCGGCCTGTACGTTGGGGCCGTAGCGCTTCGCGAGGGCCGCGCATATGCCATCCTTGATCAAGTCATGCAGATCGTCGCGCGACAGCGACTTGTGCGCTGTCATCACGCGAAAAGCCTCTAGAACCTGGGTAGCGTTGGCCATCCGTTCCCTGCTCCGTTCGTCTTGCTCATCCCCGCTTGCCGGGGGTATTCCTCTTCTCGCTACTTGCGTAGCGGCTACGTTTCACGTTCTCGCGACACCCCGAGACCGGACTCATTCCAGTCGAACACGAGGTTTGCCCGGGCTACCGCCGAGCGCGGGAGTTCGAGCTCGCTCCCATCCGCCATCTGCAGTCGCAGCCGCTCAGAGCTGCCCGACCCCTCAACGCCCAACAGGACCGCCTCGATCCGCCTCGCGCCTTGCGCAAGCGGCTCGAAACCCTGTAGGCGGATTCGACGGCCGATGCTATGCTCGAAGTCACGCCGCTTACGCAGTGGGCGCTCAACGCCCGGCGACGAGACCTCCAGGATGTAGCTGCTCAGGAGATCCTCTCGTGCATCCAGCGCCGCTTCGACCTCACGGCTCACCCGCGCGCAGTCGCCCACCGTGACGCCACGGCCCGGCTCCGAGTCCGGGCGATCGATGCGCAGCCGCAGGATGGGGCGTGCCCGGTGACCGGCGGTCTCCAGGTCCACCAGCTCGAAGCCCAAGCGATCCAGCACAACCTCAGTGATCCGCGTCAACTCCTCGTCCACACGGCCGGACTTCTTCGCCATCTTGCGGCTCGCACGCTCCCGTTCGGCGGAGTTCGGCAATAAAAAAGTGGGGTTAGAATTGCGTCCCCACTCAAAAGACCTTGCGGCCTCGCTTCTGAGCGCCTCAACCCACAGCGGCCGTAAATATAGATGGCAGCTAACAGAAAATCAACCGGCCTGCCGCGCTACGACCAACCGAGGAAGGCGCACATACGCCGGTTACGGTCTCCGCCCCGATAGGAATAAAAGTTATCCGAATCGCAGCGCGTGCACCCGTTCGAGACGCTCACCCGTTGGGGATCGACACCAGCTCTCACGGAGCTCCGAGCGATATGCGCCCGAAGATCGACACGCCGCGTGCCAGCGGGCAGCCCGCCAAGCGCTGCCGTCACCTCAGGGCCGACCTCGTAGCAAGCACCACAGATCGCCGGACCCAGGTGAACGTGAAGCGAGCTGAGCTCTGCCCCGAGTTCGTTCATCCTCGCCAGCGTCGCCCCCACAACGCCCGAGGCGGCCCCTCGCCAACCGGCGTGTGCGAGGCCCAACACGCCCTGCCCAGGGTCCACCATGAAGATGGGTACGCAGTCCGCCACGGTGACCACCAGCAGGACGCCTTCACCGGCAGTGACCAGCGCATCCGCCTCACCCACCCAATGCACT
>CANPVY010000095.1 GCA_947581845.1 uncultured bacterium
GGGCTCCTATGCCAAAGGGAAGGCAATAGACATCCCCGACGAGCTCGTGGACGACCCTGACCTGATCGTGCTCCACGCGGGCACGCGGCGCGATCCTGAAGGCGTGTTAGTCACGAGCGGTGGCCGGGTTCTGAACGTCGTCGGCCTCGGCGCCAGCGTGACGGACGCGGCCGAGAAGTCCCGGCAGGCCAGTGACGCGATCCGGTTCGCGGGTAAGTATTTCCGCCGAGACATCGGGTACCGGGAGATCGGGCGAGAACGTTCTCGATAGCGGATGCCGGAGCTTCCAGAGGCCGAGACCATCGCACGCGGGCTGCACACGGCTATCGCTGGCCGCCGCATCCGGCGGCTGCGCATCCACCGCCAAGAGGCTGTCGAGCCGATGTCGCCTGCCGCGTTCCGACGCGCGCTGACTGGCCGGCGTGTGGAGAGCGTCGCGCGTCGCGCGAAGTGGATTGCCGCGAACCTAGACGACGGAACACGCTGGGTCACGCAGCTGCGCATGACCGGACGCTTCACCTGGAACCCACCCTCCGCGCTGCGCGACGCACCTCACCTATCGGTGAGCCTGCTGCTGGACGGCTCGCAGGGAGGCGGCGTGCTCCGCTTCTATGACGTCCGCCGCTTTGGCCGCATGTGGATTCTGGATCCGGTTGCCTGGTCCGCGCTCGACGCGCGCCTGGGCGTCGAGCCTCTCTCGGAGGAATTCACACGCCGCTCGCTCGCCGGACTGCTCGACGGTTCCCGGGCACCACTCAGGAACGTGCTTCTCGACCAAGAGCGCGTCGCGGGGCTGGGAAACATCTATGCCAACGAGGCGTGCTACCTCGCGCGACTCGATCCGCGCCGGCCAGCCAATAGCTTGGACGAGAGCGATGTCTCGCGCCTACACCGTGCCATCCGGACGGTATTGCGCAGCGCCGTCGAGCGTCGCGGCACTTCACTCAGCGACTATCGTGATGTACTGGGCGGCGAAGGCCGATTCCAGGCCGACCTGAAGGTATACGGTCGTTCCGGCGCAGTGTGCCCACGCTGCGGCGGCCAGGTCGCGCGCACCGTGCTGGCCGGGCGCTCCGTGTTCTTCTGTCCCGGTTGCCAGCGCTGAATCAGCGAGGTGCCCAAACCGCCAGCTGCTCGGTCCCGGAGCTGATCGCGCGTCGATCAACTAGGGAGTTCGAGCAAGCGCGCCCCGGGCTGACGACCGCGCACCAGAGTCAGCAGCGCCACCGTCACGGGCATGTCGAAGCGGCGCTGACCCGCGCTCCCGGGATTCACGACCAGCACGCCTGCCCGCTGGCGAACGAGCGGCTGATGGGTGTGGCCGTATACAACCACCGAGAAGTCCGTGTAGCGGGCCGCGAGATCCTCGACACGTGGCGAGCCCCACTGATGACCGTGAACGAGTACGACCTTATGACCAGCGCGCTCCAGCTCCAACGTCTCCGGCAGCTGCTCGCGCAACTCCCAGTCGTCAACGTTTCCGTAGACCGCTCGGGTCGGAGCGATGACCTCGAGCTCCGAGAGGATGGAGGGGTCACCCACGTCGCCCGCATGCAGGATCTCATCCACGCCATCGAATGCCCTGTAGACCTCGTTGCGCAGAAGCCCGTGCGTATCCGAGATGAGCCCGATTCGCAGCCGCTCGCTCACTACCGGCTCCGACTCGGCTCCACAGCGCCGCCCAGACCGGCTAGCGGACGATCCACGCTCCGCTCAGGTCTTGAGCTTGCGGACAGAGCCGCCGCGGTAGGCGAGTGCCGCCGCAGCGCCCATCAGCAGACCCTCCAACGCCCAGAGCCAGTACTTCAGCGCCGTCGCTCCCCCCGTAGCCAGCGAGATCTGACGTGCCAGATCGACGCTCTGAAAGAACGCTGTGGCTGTGGCGGACGGCGCGGAGCGCAGGAAACTGGTAAGCGACTGCGAGGGCATGAAGCCGGAGCTAGCGAGCCAGAAGATGACGTGAACCAGAAGGTAGGCGAAGCAAGCCAGACCGAAAACGTAGGCGTAGCTCCAAGCTGGGGGACGGTGGTGGCGCACCGAAGAGGGTACCGCTGCCGCCTCCCCGATGACGACGCCCAGGGCGATGGGCTCCAGGGCGAGGATCCAGACCCAGATCCGCAGGAAGCCTGTCAGCACACAGCCGACCAGCGCCACGACGGTGCCCCAGGCAAGCGCCCGAGCGTACGGCGGCTGGACCGGCGCCTGACGGCGGCGACGCGCGTACTCCCGCCAGGCCTCGTCGGTGTCGCTGGTCCGCGTATCAGCCGGCGGCGGCTGGGACGACCTCCGGCCTCCGCGCTTCCGCGCCCGACTCGTCCTCTTCGGCATAGGGCGTTGTCAGATAGTCGACCGTGAATACGTCGGCCAAGCCCGCCAGCTCCCAGGCCGACGTGTTGAGTGCATTCACCGCAGCGGCGATCTCCTCGGTGGATGCGTTCTGCTCCTCCATACCGGCGGCCAGCTCTTCCATGGCAGCCGCGAAATCCGTATAGCCGGAGGCCACAGCGTTCAGCCGCTCGGCCGTGCTGCGAACGCTGGCATCCACATCGGCGCTCACCTCGGCCACACGGTCGGCCCAGCTCTCGGCCTCGCTCATGGCGTGTGTCACCCGATCGAAGCTCTCGTCCATTGATTGCACGACCGAGCCGATCGCCTGCGTTGCCACCCGCGTCTCCTCGATGGCCTGTCGCGCCCCCTCCAGGCGACCGAGGACCGCGTCGGTCGTCTGCTGAGCGCGATCCGCCGCTTCGCCGGCTTGGTTGGCCAACTTGCGGATCTCATCAGCCAGCACGGCGAAGCCGCGCGATTCGCCTCCAGCTCGTGCCGCTTCGATCGCCGCGTTCAGAGCCAGCAAGTTGGTGCGTCGCGCGAAGCCCTGGATGAGATCGACGAACTCGCCGAACTGCCGTGAGGCGTCCATGAACTCGATGAGCCGTGAGGTGGCGAGGTCGGAGCGATCCGCCATCTGCTCGACCTGCGTGTGCCCGTCCCGCAGCAGCTCGCGGCTATTCTCGGCGACGCCCCGCAACTGCCGACTACGCTCCGTAGCCGTCTCGGCGCCCTGTGCCAGATCGCGTGCCGCGGCACCTAACGCCTCCATTCGCGCGTCGATCTCCTGTATGGTATCGGAGTGGCGTGACGCCTCGCCCGTGAGGCGTGCCAGTGTGCTCGTCATCTCTTCGGCACCGGAGGACAGCTGGTTGACGGCACCAGCAATCTCCTGACTCCGCGACTGCGTGTAGAAGCCCGCCTCACGGAGCGATCCCACCAGCTCCCTGAGCCGGTCGACCATCTGTTGTACGGCGACGCAGAGCTTGACCACCTCGCCTTTCCCAACCTTCTCGACCGTGACTCGGAGGTCGCCGCCGCCAACGCGGTCAGCCGCCGCCGCGACCATCTTGACTGGCCGGCCGATCTCGCGCGAGACCCAGCTGCCCGCGACCAGGATGCCGACGAAGGCGACCAGCAGTGCGATGAGCACGCCCCAGGCGATCGCCCGGCGTGCCGCGCGCAGCAGGTCATAAGCCTGGTCCTCTGCCACCCAGTAGACGACCGTCCACCTGCCGCCCAGGGCTGGTCGGGCCATGCCCACCTGGGGCTGCCCGTCGGGCGCCCTCGATCGGATCAGCCGCCCAGGCGCCAGCGCGGGGAGATCCGGGTGCGGGGCGATCAGATGCTCCACGTGCCGGTCGACGATGATGAAGCCCCGCTCATCGACGACCTGCACGTAACCCCAGCCGCCAGCCAGCTGGGCGATGGCCGGCCGGAGGCGTCGCAGATCGAGTACCGCCTTGAGCACGCCCTCGATCGCCCCCTCCGCAGCCCGCACCGGCAGCGCGACCGACATCGAGATGAAGCCGGTCGATTCGCCGATATCCACCTCGGAGATACTCGTGCCGCCAGAGAACGCGTCCTGCCACCACACTTCGTCGC
Source organism: uncultured bacterium (assembly GCA_947581845.1). Classification (GTDB taxonomy): domain Bacteria; phylum Gemmatimonadota; class Gemmatimonadetes; order Palauibacterales; family KS3-K002. The sequence continues at coordinate 3,934 of CANPVY010000095.1, forward strand.
GGCGCACGAAGTTCGAGCTCGGCCCACTGGTCGCGACCACGAACCCATTGCGGTCAGTGACCAGCACCTCAGCGAACAACGAGCGCTCGACGACTCGCTCGAGATAGCGATTCTCCTCCGGACTCACCGAGAGGGCGCCCACTCCCGCCATGCGCTGCTCCGCCTCCTCGATCGAGATCCTGTCCAGCCCCAACCGGCCTGCCCGCACGGCGCCCTCAACGGCGACGTCAGCGACCGCCGGTGCCAGCGCCAGCAACTCTACATCGGTGACCGCACTCTCGACTGCACTCTCGATCACCGAGACGGCCGAACTGCTCCGCTCACTCAGCTGCCGTTCGAGCGCGGGCTCGATCACGGCCTCCGCCGAGTTCCAGGCGAGGAGAGCGAATGCGACGATAACGACTAACAGGACACCGCCGACGCCAGCGAACATCAGGCGATGGAGGTCGACGGCCTTCCGACTTGGAGACTCGGCCACGGCTGCCTCCAGATCTGACTGGATCTCTCTCAGGCCGGCAGTACGAGGGGGGAGTGGGTAAGAACCACGCAGACAACAGTTTGGTTCGTCAGTCGCCTCCCGTCAAGTCAGTCCTCAGCCGGGCCGCCCTCACCGCGCCTCGGACCGAGCGCCCCAGCAGAGGCAGGCAATGCCGCCGGTCAAGTCGGCGCAGCCCAGATCACGGTATCCCGCCGCCTGCAGACACGACCGCAGTTCGCCCGGCCTGGCAAAGACCCGTACGGACTCTGGTAGGTAAGTGTAAGCGTAGCTATGTTTTGAGATCAGCCGCCCGACGATAGGCACGACGCGGGTGAAGTAGGCGCGGTAGATCGAGCGCAGCGGTTGGCGCGTCGGCATGGCGAAGTCGAGGATCACGAGCCGCGCGCCGGGCCGCAGTACCCGCTTGAGCTCGCGGAGACCGGCATCGATGTCTGCCAGGTTGCGGACGCCGAAAGCGACCATCGCACCGTCCACGCCCCCCGCGGCAAGCGGGATCCTCAGCGCGTCCCCGCAGAGAGGGCTAACCGGGCGCCGAGCGATCTTGGGCGTTCCCTCCCGCAGCATCGCCAGCGAGAAGTCGAGCGCGACGACACGGCCGGTGAAGCCCGGGCGGCGGCAGAGCTCGATCGCCAAATCGTAGGTCCCGGCGCAGAGGTCCAGGTAGAGACCGTTTGGCCGGGCTTCCCAGCCCAGGCAATCAACGGCGCGACGGCGCCAGGAGCGGTCGATATTGAGGCTGAGAAGATGATTGAGCAGATCGTAGCGCGGCGCGACCGCCGAGAACATCTCGCGGAGGGCCTGGGCGCGCTGTCTGGGCGCGAGTTTCTGCAACGGGATGGACTCATCCCTCGGGCAGGTCCTCATTGTGCGCGCCGAACCTACCGGAGCGGGTTGTCCCTGGCAAGCCGGTGAAGCGGGAGCGCCCACCTGATGCCCGGGCGAGCGTGCCCGGGAGCCCTCGGCAGCCGGCAGGCGCTGAGCCGGTCGACGACAGACAGCTGGTCGAGCGCGCCCTGAAGGGCGATGAAGCGGCTTACCGGGAGTTGCTTGAGCGCTTCCGGCGACCGGTATTCTCGCTCATCTACAGGATGATCGGCGACCGGGAGTTGGCGGAGGACCTGGCCCAGGAGTCGTTTGTCAAGGCGTTCAACAATCTCGACAGCTACAATCCCCGTTACCGGTTCTCCTCCTGGCTCTTCAAGATCGCGAACAACCATGCGATCGACCACTTGCGCCGGGCGCGACTCGCCACCGTCTCGATCCACGGGTCGCCCCACGCGGTCGACGCCGAGCGCGAGGAGGAGACCCGCATCGTACTGGAGGCTCGGGACGAGTCACCCGAGCAAGAGATTATGGCCCTGGAGTTGGGTGCCGAGATCGAGCAGGCGATCACGCAGCTGCGGCCGGAGTACCGGACCGCCGTGATCCTGCGGCACGTGGAGAGTCGGCCCTACGAGGAGATCGCCGAAATCATGGAGATCCCGGTAGGCACGGTGAAAACCTTCCTCCACCGGGCCCGGGCCGAGCTGCGGGAGGCCCTGGCGCACCTACGGGAGGAGAAGCGGGCGGAGGACTGAAACCTGGAGGCGGGGCCCTTCGTAGTGGAGAGCAGCGGGCAGGTAGATATGTCAAACTGGACTTCCGAGGGACATCTCTCTGAGCTGGCCCTAGAGCTCTGGGCGGCCGGCGAGGCCGACGCCGAGGAGCTCGAGGCGCTGGACAGCCACGTCCGGGCTTGCGCGGCCTGCCAGGCGCGCCAGGCCGAGTGGCGGCGGCTGTTCCAGGCCCTCGCGTCGCTGGGGGTCGCCGAGCCGTCCCCGGCCTTCGACGACCGTGTCATGGCGCGTGTGCGCCTGCCGGTCGGAGCCAGAAGGGCGGCACCGGGCTGGCTGCCCAGGCTCGTCCGCGGCCTGCGCCCGGTCGCTGCGGCTGCCGCCGCCATCTGGACCGTAGCCGTAGTCGGGGGCGCCTTCTGGCTTCAGAGCCAGGTCAACGTTCCGGCGCATCTCCTGTTCGCCCGTTTCCTCAACCAGGCAAGAGAGCTGCTGTTGGCAGCAGTCATCAAGCTCGGGGCGATC
>CANPVY010000096.1 GCA_947581845.1 uncultured bacterium
AGGGCTGTAGGTTCGAGTCCCGCCCGGTGGCTGGCCACGGCGGCCGGGACGGCGCGCGCGCTCGGACCTTCCAGGTGGACTGTCGGCTCGCCGCCGTCATCGATGAACAGCACGGTCGAGCCGTTCAGCACCAACCGGTCCCCATGGAAAAGGGGCACGGGCTCGCGGCTGAGCGGGCGGCCGTTGAGGGCGATGCGGTCGCTGGCGCTGTCGGTCCAGGCGAACGAGCCCACCGTCTCGACCGAGATCGTCACGCGGTGGCCCGGACTCAGCTGCGGGAGCTTGATGCTGGCCGCTTCATCCCCGCCCAGCACGTTGTTCCCCTCCTTCAGCCGGTAGAGTCGCTCCTGATACTCTATGAACGGCACGGTACACCTCTCTCGGCAAGGCACCGGGTGGGGAAATCCGGCGGGGTGGGTGAGAGTTCTATCCCCTCAACCATGAGACGTGCCCGCTGGGGCCCGCGTTAAGTCGGGCTATGCAAGGGCGGGGCCCGTCGAGCCGGCCAGCTAACTCCCCCACTTTTGCTGAGTTGCGGAGGTTGCCTGCCGGCGGCGGACCTGCCGGGTCTGGCGGAATGCAATGCGCCTTGCAATGGCCAAGACCCGCCAATTGGGGGCCAGGATTGACCGCCTCCGCCGGCACACGCATCTTGACTTGGAACCTCCCCCAGGCGATGTCCCGCGGCGCTTATTCCCTCTATCGGCGCTGTCCTCGCCTTCACGACGGTTGAGACGGCGCCGGAAACAACCTGATGACGGACCTATGCTACGAGGCAGGTCGGGCTTCTCGCTGATCGAGCTGGTCGTGGTCATGCTGATGATCGCGGTCGTGGTCACGGTCTCGTTGCCGCGCGCCCTGAGGCCTAGCCCGGCCAACCAGGTGGACACCGCGGCGAATGCGTTGACCCGCGATCTGGAGCAGCTGCGTATGCGAGCCATCGCGGCGAAGCGCCATGTGCGGGTGAGCTTCGATCGGTCAGGCAACTTCTACACGGCGTTCATGGACATGACGCCGGCACGGCTGGCGGCCTTCGGGCGCACGTCCGAGGAGGTGCGCGCGAGCGGACTGCTCGCGCGAGGTTCGCGGGCCGGGCTGCCGGGGGTCCCGCTTGCTCGGGGCGTGGTGTTCGGTGTTGGGGATGCGAGTTCGGGCCCGCGGGGCGCGTCGGCATCCGATGCCATCACCCTGGAGAACGAGCAAGTGGAGTTCGATTCTCGTGGCCTGGTGACACCTCCGGGTTCCGGCGGCGTGGTCTACTTGACGCATGAGGATGACCCGAGCGCTGTGGCGGCGGTGACGATCTCGGGCGCCAGCGCGTTTCGCACCTGGCGCTATCGCGCTGGCAGGTGGATCCGATGAGAGTGCTGACGCACGCGGCTCGGCAAGACGGCTTTGGAATAGTCTCCGTGCTGGTCGCCATCGTCTTGTTGGCGATAGGCGTGGTGACGCTGTCCAGCTCCAGCGCCTTCCTCGTGTCGTTGCGGACCGACGCCTCGGCGCGAGCCACCGCAGCGTCGATCGCTACATCGTACATGGAGGAAGTGAAGCGACGTCCAACTCGCGAGCTGGCCTCAGAGGAACCCGTCACGGTCAACGAGACCGGTACGCAGGACGAAGAGGGCGTGTTCGTGCGGACCCTGACGGTTGGACCCGAGGCCAGCCTGCCGGACGCGGCAAGGGTCGTGGTCTTGGTGGAATACCCTGCCGGGTTCGGGCGGAGACGGACTGTCGAGCTCGTGACGATCATCTACCAGGGGCTCCAGTAGTGCGACCGCAAGCGTTGACCCAGCCCCGCAACAAGCGCGCGCCCGCGTTGGGTTTCACGATGGTGGAACTCATTATCGCGCTGTCGTTGGGTGTGATCGTGCTGGGTGCAGCGGTCGCTTACGTGATCAGAGAGATACGGACCATGACGGGTAACGAGATCCGCGACAGCGTGACCCGAAACGGTCGGTATGTCGGCGTCTCGCTCCGGCACGATTTGCAGAGAGCGGGCATTGCCATCGAGAGCACCACGTCGTTCGGCACCGTCGCCGTGTGGCCGGGATCGCCGGGTGACACGCTGGTCATCCTTCACGTACCCTACGTCCCCAACCTGGCGCCGGCCCACTCCATCGTACCGCCGCCCGGGGACGACAATCCGCTGCCGCCGGGCGGCACGTGCGGGGATCGCTGCATCGAGGTGCTGAAGGATCCCAGCGTTCCGCTGGAATTCCACGTCAACGATCTGGCGCGTCTTCAGGTCGCGGGGACCCGGCGCCTGATTCTGATCGAGGAGATTCGCGAAACGAGCGATACGTCGGTTGCGTTGGAGTTCACCGCCGCTGACTCGATCCTCCGGCAGCCGGCCGGGCTGACCGGTGGAGTGCGGCTCGACCGCTACGGTACCTATGTGCAGAAGCTCGTGCCAATCATCTACTACTTGGACGAAGAGGAGCAACTCATTCGCGCTCACCGCCTGAATCGGGACGGGTCACCGGCCGGCGACGTGCTCGCCTACGACGTTGAGGAGTTCGGCGCCACGCTCGTGTTTGCCGACGGTGATGAGTTGGAGCGGGCCGAGCCGGGCGACGAGGACACCTCCAACGACTGTGACGACATCGTCGCCGTGAGGGTGCGCGTGACCGTCAAGGCGGACCGCGTCGATCCGCGCGTGAACCAGGGTCAGTTGTTGAAGCGGAGCTACGATTGGACGATTTCGCCTCGCAACTTGCGCTACGAGAAACAGCGCCTGTAGCGGGCGTTAGGTGAGCCCACGCGGCACGTGGGCGGGAGACAGGTGAGTCATGGCGTCAGTTCCGACTCTTGAATCGAGAGCAGAGTGGCGACGCAGGCGTGTCGCCGGCAGGCGCGGCCTGGCGCTGGTCGCCACTTTGCTCGTGCTCGCCGTGATGGGGGTGCTGGTGACCGCCGCGGTCAGAGCGGCCATGAGCTCGGCCCGTACAGCGGGTCTCGAGTACCATGAGGCGCGCGCCTTCTACGCTGCCGAGGCCGGCGTCGAGGCTGCCCTTGCCCAGCTGAAAATCGCCCTGCAGGACGGCCTGCTCGAGGACGACGAACTGGCCGACATAGGGCCGCCGGACCTGGAAGGCTTCAGCTACGACAGCTTCTCGGTGGAGAGGCGGGGTCAATCTGTGGTCGAGCCGATTACCGACGGCCCCTTCGCCGGGCTCTACGGGCTGACGCAGAACGTGGAGATCCATTCGCAGGCCGAAGACCGCAACCGTACGGTCTCCGGGGTGGTCCTGGAGGCCAAGGCGCAGGCGATCCCGATCTTCCAGTTCGGCGTCTTCTTCGAGGAGGACCTGGAAGGGACGAACGGGCCGCCGATGGAGTTCCTGGGCCGGGTCCACTCGAACGGCAACATCTACCTGAGCTCGCAGAACGCCTGGTACCGCGACATGGTGACCACGCCGAACAGCGTCTTCCACAATCGCAAGGACCACCACCTGGTCTACGACGGCGTCTACATCAATGACGCCGAGGCCAACGAAGTCCCGCTCGATTTCGACAGCCGTACGATTCCGGGTGCGGAAGAGTTCAAGGCGGAGAGCTGCGCGAAATTCGATTGCCGGCTGCAGACCAACGCCTTCGAGGTCGACTCCTTGAGGCTGCCACTGCCGCAGGGTGTACCGGCGTACGATCTGATCAGGCCGCGGGCGGAGACGGACGACGCTGCCCAGCGCGAGGTCAAGTTCGCGTGGAACGCCGACACCTATGTGACGGTCGACCTCACGGACATTCGTACCAAGGGCACGGTGTGCAGCGGGGGAGGGACGCCGCCCGAGGAGACGGAGGGCGAGATCACGATCTCGGCGCTGGGTGCGGTCTATCCCGAAGCGGGGTGGGTGACGTTCCGGGCGAGCCATCCGGCCCTGAGTTGCGATGAGTTCGACAGCCGGGCGACCCTCCGAGCTGTCGCGGACGGCTGGAGCTACGTCGGTGCGATGGGCACCTGCACGTTCCAGGTCTACATCGGTAGCGGGGCCAACGAACTGGAGATCGAGATCGAGATGGAGGCAGTCGACTACACTCAGTTGGAGGCCGACATTCGGGGCAGGGCCAAGTGGATGCTCGAGGAGGAGCCAGGCGGCGGCGACGAGACACCGTGGCCCAGCATCCGGGTCATGCGATCCGAGGGCAGGGAGGTACCGGGCGCGGCCACCGTATGCAACATCTTTCAATGGAAGTGGTCGGCCTTCTACGATGGGCGGGAGGAGGAGCTGAAGGACGTACTCGACATCGACATCGACCAGCTCAACGCCTGGGTTGGTGGGACTACGTCACGGCTGACCGAGATCATCTACGTCGAGTTCGTGACCCCGCCGAACGTCCTCGGCTATTCGCAGGAGGTGCTGGACCTGATCCCGGACGCGAGGTTGGATCCCGCGATCCGCGTCACACACGGAGCTGGGCTAGCGAACCGGCTGACGGTGGCGGCGGAGTGGCCGCTATACGTTCTGGGCAACTACAACAGCGTGAACAAGCAGCCCAGCGCGCTCGCTAGCGACGGCATCACGATTCTCTCCACCAACTGGTCTGATGGGGGCAATCGTCCGCCGGATGACGAAGTCTTCGAGGATTGCGAGGGCCTGGTCTCGTTTCATAACCCGTGCCCTCGATACGAGGATTGGGCGCAGAACTGGCGCTACGATCGCGCGGCGGAGACGACCGTGAACGCGGCGATCCTGGCTGGGCACTGGCCGACGCCCTGCGACCACGCGGAGCCGGGCTGCCCCGGTGGCTACGCTGACTTCTACGGCGGCGGTCTGGAGAACTTCCCGCGTTTCTTGGAGGAGTGGCGCTACGCGAGCGGCGATAGGGTGATCCTCCACTACCTGGGTGCCCTGGTCAGTCCCTTTACCAGCCGGAAGACGACGGGGACCTGGAACGGCACCTACTACGTGCCACCACAACGTGACTGGTCGTTCGATACCGACTTCCGTGACCCGGCCCGCCTGCCGCCGGGCACGCCGAACGTGGGGAACGTGATCCGCACGGCGATGAGAGAGGCCTTCTAGTCTGAGGAGTCGGCCGTGAATGCAAGGGGCCACCGTTGGTTGGTGGCCCCTCATCGTTCCTCCTGCCCGTGGCTAACGCCGGTAGATGAGCCCCAGGGCCAGCTCCACGTGGTCGTCGTCGTTGGTCGCGACGGTCAGCGCTCCACTGAAGTCCAGAACCCGTGTGAGCTCGATCTGTGAGCCCATTTCGACGCCGAACTCGAGCTCGCTGTCGCTGTCGCCGACGTCGGGATCGATGCGTTCGACGGTCAGGTGAGGCAGCCCATAGAGGATGACCGCGCGCTCGCCTGTGCCCACGTCCGCGCCGATAGAGATGCCGAAGGGTACGGCGATGAGGTTGGCCACGTCCCCGAACGTGAACTGCAGGCCGCCGGCCAGCGCGAAGCGCAGCTCCGACTCGGTCTCCCAGGGCAGCCCATAACGAAGGTCGCCTCCCAAGTGAAAGGCACCATCGGCGACGTCGGAGTAACCGGCACGTATCCCGAAGTCGAAGCCCTGACCGATCCCGCGGCGATAGATGCCGAACAGGTCGATCTCCTCCTCTATCGTGACATAGCCGCGGAACTCCGTGCTGCGGCGAACCAGCGGCACAGGTCCCGTCAGCAGCGGTGTGACCCCAGCCTGCGCGAAGGCGGTGAGGGGCGTGAGCGCGAGCGCAACGGAGATACAACTCAGGCGAAGACCTCTCATCATGCGACCTCCTGTGCTCGGTCGTTGGCGTGCACTGGCGGCACCCATTACATCGCTAACGCGGACCGCACCCGCCGTGCGGCTTCCACCATGTTGCGTAGTGCCGGCACGCACTCGTCATAGTGGCGAGTCTTCAAGCCGCAGTCCGGCGTCACCCAGACCTGCGAGCTCTCCAGTACTCTCAGCGAAGCGCGCAGCTGTTCTTCCATCTCGCCCACCCCTGGGATGCGGGGCGAATGGATGTCGTAAACCCCCGGGCCGATCTCGTTCCGATAGTCGAACTTCGTGAACACCTCCAGCAGCTCGGCACCCGAACGGGCGTTCTCGATGAGCAGGACGTCGGCGTCCATCGCCGCGATGGCCTCGATGATGTCGTTGAACTCGCTGTAGCACATGTGCGTCTGGATCTGCGTGGCGTCGGCCACACCGCCGGTGGCGAGCCGGAAGGCAGCCACTGCCCAGTCCAGGTACTCCTGCCAATCGCCGCGACGCAGTGGCAGGCCCTCGCGTAGCGCCGGCTCGTCCACCTGGATCACCTTCGCGCCCGCGGCCTCCAGGTCGAGCACCTCATCGCGAACCGCCAGCGCCAGCTGCCGGCA
>CANPVY010000097.1 GCA_947581845.1 uncultured bacterium
TGTCCCACCTGCTATGGTGTGCCCGACTCGACCAGGGTCAGCACGGCATACAGGAAGAAGGCCAGCATCGTGACGTAGAACATCCCGAGACCGACGGCCTCGCCCAAGCCAGTGACTTCCTTGAACCTGCCGATCATATCCTTCATCACTCCTTGGCGCTGCAAGTCCATATCGCCCCGCTCACAGCTCCCCCTATCCTCACCGACCAGGATAAGGGGCGACTGTCAGCCGGATCTCAGCCAGCTATCAGCGGGGCCCTCCGCGTATCATCTGGGCGTCATCTGGGAGGTGTGAGGGCCGTAAGGTGAGATCACTCAAAGAATTAGGCGGGTGCGCCACCACAGCTTCGAGATACGCCTGCGAGAGTCGCGGCGCGCCAGGCAGAGCACTGAGGCGTGGGAGAGGCAGCGCCGCCCGGTCCAGATGCTCGCTGACGCTCGGGGCGTTTGGGCGGCGGCTGGAGTCGACTCAGCTGGAGGCTGCGTTACGCGGGGGAGCTCGCGGAAGGCAAGCGGGCGGCGGGTCCGCGACCTCTATTCTTGTGGCTGAGTTCGGGTTATTCCGGCCCGCGCTTGCTCCACTTCCTCCGCGAACGCCGGTTCCGCCTGGCTCCACCAGCGGGCCGCCACCACATAGGCAACTGCGGCCTGACCCATCTCCCCCATCGCCTCCAGCGCTCGACCCAGGCCCAGCTGGGCCCTGGCAGCCAAGAGCAGGCTGCCGAGCGAGCGCATCTCTATCGCCTGAAGCGTCGCAGCCGCAGCCGCGGAGTCGCCGCCTGCCTCCAAGAGCTCAGCCAAACGATACCTGAAGAACGACAGCGCCCACTCCCGGTCTGCCCCGGCCTCGGCCTCGACCGCACGGCGCAGCCCGTCCAGTGCGACAGCGCTATCATCTGCCGCCAGCGCCAGCTCCGCTTCCAGGCCAGCAGCCAGGCTCGCTGCCAGCCGGCCTGTGGCCGTGCTGTCCGAGGCCCCGGCCAGCGCCTCCGCCGCAGCCCGGGCCGCTCCCTCGACCCCACTGCGAACCGCAACGGCTCCGCTCAACCAGGTGTCGCGCACCCAGCTGCGGAATTCCTCGGTGTCTCCTGGCGGCCGCTCGGCCACGGGCGACAGGTACATCGGTTCATCACCAAGCCCGTATACCGCGACCAGCGCACGCCAGGCCTGGACCTGCTGCGGCGGCAGACCCGCGCGCCCCGCTTCGTCGAGCCAGCCGTAACCCGAGATCGGCCGCCCGCTGGCGAACTCCAGTACCGCCATGAGCTCGGCGACGCGTATGCGCCGGGCCCACCGTCGACTCGGCTCGAGCATCTCGTTCACCGCCGCTCGCGCCTCATCCGCCGGATCGCCTGCCGCTTGCAGCAGCAGCTCCGCCAGCGAGCGGGCCGCAGGCAGGAACGCGGAGTCCCGGCGAACCGCCGCCCGATACCCGGACATGGCCTCGCCCCACTCCCCCTCACCGGCGTGGATCTGGGCACGCACGTACCGCTTCAGCGCCGCGAGCGATCTGGTCTCTCGCCCCACCGCCCGCAGCGCGGGCAGGTCCGCGGCTGTCCACACGCCCTCGACCAGCGACAGGGTCAGCTCGTCGAGCAGCGCGAACAGATCGTCCCGGGCGCCCCGCAGGTCAGCCCGCGACAGCAGCTCGCCGGTCTCGGCACCCACGAGCTCGGCCACCACGCGCAACTCGCCCCCACTGGCGTGGAGGTTGCCGAGCACCAGCGAGGTGGCGCCCAGCTCCCGCGCCAGACCACTCAACTGCCCCGGCTCCGGCACCGTTGCCCGGCTCAGGTCGCTGCCCTGCCAGCGCCGTAGCACCAGACGGTGGTCCACACTCTGGATCGGACCGAAACCGTCGAGGTTCAGCGAGAGCAGCTGTGCCACGCCCGCCGCCAGCCCCGCGCCAGCGGCCTCTAGCCCGTGAGGCTCGAACGGCAGCACGGCAACCCGGACCGCTTCGCTCGCTACCACCGCGCTAGTGGCCAGGACCGGCTCTTCTTCGCCGCCACGCGGCCACAGCGAGACCGCCAGCACGACGACCACCACCAGAGCTGCCGCCACAGCCACCGGACCTCGGCGCTCGCGCAGCCACGCGATCGCCGGCAGCTCCCCGATCTCCAGCTTGGGGCCAGCTTCCCCAGCACCGCCCACCGACTCTCCCGCCGCCGGCGCCTCGGTTCCCACTCCGGCCGGTTCCTCAGCGACCTCGGCACCCGCTGCCTCTTCCGCCATCGGCTCCTCGCGGATCCGCTCAACCAGCGCCAACGTGTGCTCGAGCGGCTCCACTTCCAACTCCCGCGCCAGAAGATCCCGGTAGATATCGAACTGGCGTAGTGCCGCCACCCGATCACCGCGCAGATACAGGCACTCGATCAACAGGTGCTGCACCTCGTCGTCCAGCGGGTCCGAGCTCAACAGCCGCTGGCAGTACTTCACCGCACCATCGTAGTCGCTCGCTGCTCGCGCCTGCGTGGCCAGCTCGAGCGCCGCTTTGCGGAATCTGCGCTGGAGATCGGCCCGCTGCCGGTCCGCCCAGTGGTCGAACTCCGGCTCGTTCAGGGCGAGATCCGCCAGAAACGGCCCCCCGTACAGCTCGACGGCACCCTTCAGATCCCCGCCTTCCAGACGACGCTCGAACTCCTCCACGTCGAGCCAGAACTCCCGGCCGAAGTCAAGCGCGTCCTCCACGCTCTCCAGGTCCAATTCCGGGCTGGTCCTGCGCAGCGTGTAGAGGAGCTGGTTGAGGGCCCGCCGCGCCCGCTTCTCCTCCCGATCCGGCCAGAGTACACCGAGGATCTCATCCCGGCGATCCGGCCCCGGTTCTCGCGCCATGTAGACGATCAGCGCCAGCGACTTCGGCCAGGCCGCCTCCCCAGTGAGCGGCTCCCCTCTCACCGCGACCGACGTCCGGCCGAGCGTTCGTATCTCGATCATAGGAATGCCCTCTAACCTGCCTCCACGCCTCGGCCAGCCGCGCAGGGTTCGCCTCAGCGTTTATCCTCGGGATCGGGCTCGGGAATGACAAATTGCCGCCGCCGGGTCCCAGCGACAAGACACCGACCGCAGCGCAGCCATTATGCAACCTACCTCACCACTCTCCAGGCGAGGCCATCCCCATAACGACCGCATGATC
>CANPVY010000098.1 GCA_947581845.1 uncultured bacterium
GCGGTGCATCAAGTGCTACGCCTGCCGGAACGCTTGCCCGCAGTGCTTCTGTCACGCCTGCGCGCTGGAGGACGACCTGTGGGTGGAGCGCGGTCGACTGCCGCCGCCTTATCCCGTATTCCACCTGATCAAGGCCATGCACATGGCGGGCAAGTGCGTGGCCTGTCGGGAGTGCGAGATCGCCTGCCCGGCGGAGATCCCGATCACGGTCCTGTATCGCATGGTGAGTCAGGACGTGGAAGAGCTGTTCGGCTATCACACGGGGACCGATCTGCAGGTGTTACCGCCCATCCTCCTGAAGCTCGAACCGGATGTCGAGACATGAACTACCATAATGTGCGCACCGCCTGCATCTACTGTGGCGTGGGTTGCGGGATGCATCTCGAGGTCTTGGATGGCAGAGTCGTGGGGGTGTTGCCAGCCAAGACTCACCCGGTCAGCGAGGGTCGCCTGTGCATCAAGGGTTGGAGCGCGGATGCGTTCATTCATCACCCGGAGCGGTTGACCCGACCGCTAATCCGGCGCGACGGAGTTCTCGAAAGCGCGAGTTGGGATGAGGCGCTCGAGCGGGTGGCCGAGGGGCTGGGGGAGGTGAGGAGCCGACACGGCCCGGATGCAGTTGGGGTGCTATCCTCGGCCAAGTGCACCAACGAAGAGAACTACCTGCTTCAGAAGTTCACACGCGCTGTCCTGGGCACCAACAACATCGACCACTGCGCGCGCCTTTGACACAGCCCGACGGTGGCCGGTCTGGTCACCGCATTCGGCAGTGGGGCGATGACCAACTCGATACCGGATCTTGAGCAGGCCGACTGCATCCTGGTCACGGGGTCTAATACCACCGAGACACACCCCATCATCGGCACTCGCCTGCTGCGCGCTCAGCGTCGGGGCACAAAGCTGATCGTGGTTGACCCGCGGCGCACACAGATGGCCCGCTGTGCTGATCTCCATCTTCGTCAGCGCCCCGGTACGGACGTAGTCTGGCTGAACGGCATGGCGCGCATCGTCATCGAAGAGGGCCTGACCGACGAGGCGTTCATCGCCGAGCGCACCGAGGGCTTCGAGGAGTTGAAGCAGGCGGTGGCCGATTACACGCCCGAGCGCGTTGAAGGGATCGCAGGCATCCCCCCGGAGGCCCTGATCCAGGCGGCACGCTGGTTCGGGGCTGCGGAGCGAGCGGCGATCGTTTACGCCGTGGGCATCACACAGCACACCAGCGGTGTGCAGCATGTCTGGGCGTGCGCCAACTTGGCGATGCTCACCGGCAACGTGGGCCGCCCCGGTACCGGGGTGAACCCGCTGCGAGGCCAGAACAACGTTCAGGGAGCGTGCGACATGGGCGCACTGCCCGTCGTGTTCCCGGGCTATCAGTCGGTGGGAGATTCGCAAATCAGGGAGACCTTTGCGCAGATATGGAAGGTTCACGCTGACGGGGCGCGCCGGCAGATTCTCCCCACGAATCCGGGCCTCACGGAGACGGAGATGATGAGCGCCGCCCAGCGAGGCCGGATTCGCGCCATGTACATCGTAGGTGAGAATCCTGCGGTCTCGGAACCGGACTCGACTCACGTGCGGCGAGCCCTCGATTCCCTGGAGTTCCTGGTGGTGCAGGACATCTTCCTGTCCGAGACCGCGTCGCTGGCAGAGGTCGTGCTCCCGGCGGCCAGCTGGGCTGAGAGGGACGGAACGTTCACGGCTACCGATCGCCGCGTACAGCGGATCCGCAAAGCTGTGGAGCCGCCCGGGGAGGCGAAGCCGGACTGGCAGATCATCTGCGAGTTGGCCGGACGCATGTCAGCGCGCGGCGAATGGAGCTACGCAGACCCGTCCGAGATCATGGCCGAGATCGCGGTCTTGACGCCGATCTATGGTGGAGTGAGCTATGAGCGTCTGGAGCGGTTGGGCTACCTCCAGTGGCCCTGCCGGGATTTCGACGATCCGGGAACACCGTACTTGCACAAAGGCCAGTTTGCCCGCGGGCTCGGCCGCTTCCATGCCGTTCGCTACCAGGAAGCCGACGAGCTGCCGGATGACGAGTATCCGCTGCTGCTCACTACCGGGCGCATCATGTTTCAGTACCACACCGGAACCCTGAGCCGGCGCTCGCCGAAGTTGGAGCAGGAGGCTGAGTCGTGCTTCGTGGAGGTCAACCCTGTTGATGCTCAGGCCAAAGGACTGGAAGCGGATGAGCGGGTCCGTATTTGCAGCCGTCGCGGCGCAATCGAAGCGCGCCTCCAGATAACGGATCGTGTGGAGCCCGGAGTCGTGTTCATCCCCTTTCACTTCGCGGAGGCTGCCGCCAACGTGCTGACCAACCCGACCCTGGACCCCACGGCCAAGATCCCGGAGTACAAGGTCTGCGCCGTCGGCATCGAGCCGCTACGCGGATAGCAAGCGGGAGGGCGGCCCCCGCAGCCGCCCCTGGCTGTGGGGATATTCGGACACGCGAGCAGCGCCCGCTAGCCTGCCTGGTACCGGCGGCGTTGGGCGGACAGCTGGGGCGTGCAGAGCCTCAGACAGATTGTGAGGCCAGACGGCTAGTTCAAAGCCCGATAAGAGGTTAGGGCACGTGCTTCAGACCACGTCTAAGCAACTGTCGCGCGGCTTTGCTCGGCGTCGAAGGGGGAGCGGCCTGGCATGCCAGGGAACCCGCGGGCGGGGCACGCTCGCTCTGACGCTGTGCGCGACGGCACTGGGATTCTCGAACGCGCTGGCGCAGGAAGCGGGAGTGCTGCCGGCACGTCCCGTCCTGCCGATCCCGACCGCACGGCAACTCGAGTGGCAACGCCGCGAGTTGGCGCTGTTCCTGCATTTCGGCGTGAACACGTTCACGGGCCGTGAGTGGGGGACGGGCGAAGAAGACCCAGCGGTCTTCCGACCGGGCGAGCTGGATGCGGTGGGTTGGGCGCGGGTGGCGCGTGAGACGGGATTCGGCGCGCTGATCCTGACGGCCAAACACCATGACGGGTTCGCGCTCTGGCGCAGCCGTTACACCGAGCACTCCGTGCGGAGCAGCTCCTGGCGTGGTGGGGCGGGCGACGTCGTGCGCGAGCTGGCCGCTGCGGTGCGCGCGCAGGGACTGAAGCTGGGTCTCTACCTGTCCCCGTGGGACATGCACGAGCCTTCGTACGGAGACGAGCATGCCTACAACCAGTTCTACCTCGGCCAATTGCGGGAGTTGCTCAGCGACTACGGACCCGTGGCGGAGGTCTGGTTCGACGGTGCGAAGGGACCGAATGCGAAGGACATGGACTACGACTTCCAGGCCTACTGGGCGCTGGTTCGTCAGCTCCAGCCGAGCGCCGTGATCTTCTCCGACGAGGGGCCCGATGTGCGCTGGATCGGTAACGAGCGTGGGTTCGCCGGTGAGACGAACTGGTCGATGCTCGACCGCTCACGCGTCAGTGTGGGCGCCGCGGATACCGGCTACCTGAACAGCGGTGACGTGCAGGGGCCCGACTGGGTACCGGGCGAGTGTGACGTCTCGATTCGCGACGGCTGGTTCTGGCACGAGGATCAGGAGCCGAAGTCCTTGGACGCTCTGCTGGAGATCTACTTCAAGTCTGTGGGGCGGAACTGTGTCTTGTTGTTGAACGTGCCGCCGAACCGTGATGGCCAGCTGGATCCCAAGGACGTGGCACGTCTCTATGAGTTCCGGGCGGCGCTGGACACCATCTTCGCGACGGACGCCGCGGCGGGGAAGCCTGCTGTCGCTTCGAGCGTGCGTGGCGACTCTGACCGCTACTCGGCGATGCGGGCGCTGGACGGGAACCTGGACACTTACTGGGCCACCGACGACACGGTGATGAGCGCCGTGCTGGAGGTGGAACTGGGAGGGGCGGTTCCGTTCAACGTGATCCGGATTCAGGAGCCGGTCCAGCTGGGTCAGCGGGTATCCGCCTATCGTGTTGAAGCAGAGATCGACGGGCGCTGGCGGACGGTCCACGTGGGCACGACCGTCGGGCACAAGAAACTGGACCGCATCGAGACGGTCGCAGCTAGCCGCGTGCGCCTGGTCATCGATCGGGCCCGTGCCCACCCCCTGATCGCGGAGTTCGGGATTCACTTCGATCCGCGGGTTCGCCTGCGGCGCTGAGGATCCCGGCCAACCAGTCGAGCAGAGACTCGATCGCGTCTCCGATCTCCACCGCGCAATCCCACGGGCCGGAACCTCGCTCGGTCAGGCGGTACACCAGCTCCGCGAGGCCGTCCAGGGTTGGTGTACCGGCCCGCAGGATGGTGTGGAGCTGCTGGTGGGTCAGTGCGCGGCGCCGCGTCGCCTGGGCCAGACGCAGCAGCGAGTCGATCGAGACGATCCGTATCGCGTGAGCCTGTGGCTCAGCCAGGATCGTCTTTTCGAGATGGCTGAGCCGGACGTCCGGCTGGCCGACCACATACAGCCCCACGACGTCCGGCCAGCCGGAGATCTGGCCAGCTGAGATCAACTCCTCTATCGCATGGACCAGCGAGGGCCGCTGCGCCGTGTAGGTCTCGGAGGCCTTCAGCTCGAGAACGACCTGCAGGCCCGACGGGGACCACCAGCGGCCGCTGTGAGCGATCCTGCCGGGCAAGAGCTGATAGGGCCCGAACTCGACCTCGAACTCGAGCAAGCGTCCGAGGTGAACGACGAGGTCCCGCAGGGCGCGCATGTGCTGCTGGTCCGATTTGCCCGCACACTCGCTTATGTAGCGCCGAAGTAGGCTGAGCTCGGTGACACGCTCGCGCAGGAAGCGGCGATAGCGCTCGCGAGGCGTGTCATCACCCGGCGCATCATCCAGCCGGCCCACGAGGGCCAGCAGGCCAGCGAGCGG
>CANPVY010000099.1 GCA_947581845.1 uncultured bacterium
CAGAAAGGCGACGCCTTGGGAGCGTCAACAGTACGAGGCAGGACTGTGAAGAAAGAATACGACTTCAGGCGTGGGGTGCGGGGTGCGGTGCTCAAGGTCCCTCCAGGGAAGACGCGGATCACGATTCGCCTGGATGACGACATCCTGGATTGGTTTCGTGAGCAGGCCCACGCAGCAGGCGGCGGAAGCTACCAGACTCTCATCAACATGGCTCTGCGTGAGTACGTGGACTCGAGAGCCGAATCGCTGGAAGGCACCGTCCGCCGCGTTGTGCGGGAAGAGCTGGGAAGGTACCGCAAGTCTGGCGGGAAGAAATAGAGCATAGTTACAGCATGATCGAATCGTTGCAGCTGCTCGAGGAGCTGGAGAGGCGACACGAACGGGAGGCGCTTGAGGGTATGACCTATGAGGTAGCCCTGCAGCGTTTCGCGGCGCTTTGGGCCGAAGCCCGGGCGTTGGGCGTTGACGCTCGTGACGACTGGCTGGCGGATCTCGAGCCGGATCTGGCCATTGCTCGTGCTCTGAATGGGCTCCTTCCGTCCACCTGACTTCTGAGGACTCATCGCGCGCTGGCCCCGAAGCACGAGCCCCGCCGTCTGCCAGATGACAGGGCTCTCTGCATCTCGCAAGGCGGGGGCCTCCGTTCGGCCGCCGCCCTCACTCCTGCTTCAATGCAACTACAGGGTCGACCCCCGCGGCGCGCCGAGCCGGCAGATAGCTGGCCAGAAGCGCGATCGCGACCAGCAGCACCCCGCCGACCGCGAAACTGATCGGATCAGTTGCGCCGACGCCAAAGATCAGGCCGGACATCAGGCGCGTGAGCGCGAAGGCCGCGACCGCGCCGCCAGCGAGACCGGCCAAGGCCAGCCACAGCCCCTCGCGAACGATGTGTGCGACCATCATCTCCGGTCTGGCCCCGAGCGCGATGCGGATGCCTATCTCGTTAGTCCTCTGGGCGACGGAGAAGGCGAGCACTCCGTAGAGGCCTACTGCCGCCATCACGATCGCGGCCGCGGCGAACAGGCCGAACAGGAACATCCCGAAGCGCCGCCGACTGATCGACGCGGACAACACGTGTTTCATGGTGGCCAGGCCGAACACCGGCTGTTCAGGGTCCACCTCCATCACCGCATTGCGTATAGCGGACGTTAGCCCGGCCGCATCTCCCTCAGCTCGAACCACGAGGGTCATGAACGGAGGCGGTGCCTGCGCATAGGGCCGGTACACCTCGGGCCTGGCATCGGCATCGAGACCGCCGTAGCGGGTGTCGCCAACGATCCCAACGATGATGGCCCAGTCAACGTCTTCGCTCTCCGGATCGTCGAGGGTCATTCGCTGCCCGACGGGGTCTTCGCCCCTCCAGTAGCGATCTGCGAGCGCCTGATTGATGAGCACCACCGACGGCGCGTTCTCATCGTCGGCTTCCGTGAACAGCCGTCCCTGCAGGAGGGGAATGCGCAGCGTGGCGAAATAGTCGGGGCTGGTCACCTGGTAGCCCGTCACGGGCTCTTCGCCCTCCACGAGCGGTCGGCCTTCGATCGCGAAGCCGCGTCCGCTCGTGACCGCGCCGCCGATCGGCAGGCTCAGTATGAAGCCTGTCGATCCAACCCCCGGCAGTGCCTGCACTCGCTCCAAGGTCTGTCGATAGAAGGCAATGAGCTGTGCGGTTTCCCCGTACTTGCTCTTCGGTAACTCGAGGTGGGCGCGCAGCGTGTTCTCGTGGTCGAATCCCGGATCGACGTTGCTGAGCGTTATCAGCGTCCGAACCATCAGTCCCGCCCCGACCAGCAGCAACAAGGTCACGGTCATCTCGCAAACCACCAGCCCTTTACGAAGCCGACTCCGTCCCCGGCTGGCCGTCTGCCTGCCCGCGCCTACCTGCATGGGTCCCTGCAGACTCTGACGGAAGAGGTGCAATGCCGGGGCCAAGCCAAAGGCGACCCCGGTCACCAACGCGACCGTAATCGTGAATGCGAGCACCGACACGTCGGTACTGACCTCGGCCAACCGAGGAGTCCATTCAGGCGCCAGTGCAAGCAGGCCGCTCGTTCCCCACAACGCGAGCAGGAACCCGGCGATGCCTCCAAGCAAAGCCAGCAGCACGGACTCGGTCACCAGCTGGCGGAGAATCCGCCAGCGGCTGCCCCCCAATGCCATCCTGACCGCAATCTCTCTCTCCCGCCCCGAGGCCCGGGCGAGCAGGAGATTGGCCACGTTGGCGCAGGCTATCAGGAGCACGAAGCCTACCGCTCCGAGCAACACGAGAAGCAGCGGGCGGACGGAGCCGACCACGGATTCGCGCAGCGTGAGAAGATTGATTCCCTGATTTCGGTTGCTGTCGGGATACGCGTCGGCGAGGCGCTCGGCGATGAGGCGCATCTCGGCCCGCGCTTCACGCAGGCTGAGGCCCGGCTTCAAGCGCCCAACCACACTCAGGTATTTCACGTCTCGCACCTCGGCCAGGCCCTCGCCACGGTCGTAGTAAGGTTCGGGCACTCGATAACGGGCCGAGATCCACAACTGTGAGCCACCCGGAAAGTCGAAACCCGCAGGCATGACGCCGACGACGATGAAGGGGTCGCCGCTTATCGTCAGCTGTCGACCGAGAACGGCTGGGTCCGCACCGAACCGTGACTCCCATAGACCATACTCGAGCACGACGGCGCGGGCGGCTCCCGGAACGTCGATCTCAGGAGAGAGCGTCCGTCCAAGAAGGGCGTCGACACCGAACACCGAGAAGAGGTCGGGAGTGGCAGAGATTCCGCTCAGGCGCACCGGCCAATCACCCTCGCTCAGGTTGAAGTTCATCCACCTGTAGGCCGCCATGGCCTCGAACGTCTCGCTACCCTCCCGCCAGTCGATGAAGTCCGGACCGCTCGCAACGCTGCGATCGTCACCCGGGTGGGTGGCGTACACCCTCACCAGCCGGTCCGAATCGGGGTAAGGCAGCGGCCGCAGAACGACTCCATTGACGACGCTGAAGATCGAGCTGGTCGCCCCGATCCCCAGCGCCAGGGTGAGCACGGCCAGCAACGTGAACCGCGGCGAGCGCAGGAAGCCGCG
>CANPVY010000100.1 GCA_947581845.1 uncultured bacterium
TCGATCGTCAGCATGCGCTTCGTGCGCGAGCAGCCGATCAGCACATGGATGCGGGCTGCTCCGCGCGAATACGGGTTCTATTCCAACGTGAACCCCGAGGTCGACCACCCGCGCTGGAGCCAGAAGCGCGAGCGACGTATCGGGGAACTGCGGCGCCGCCCGACGCAACTGTTCAACGGCTACGCCGAGCAGGTCGCTCACCTGTACGCGGGGATGGACCTGCGGAGATACTTCTAGCTGCGATGACAGAGCGTCGGAAGCTACTGGAGCGAACGCTACGCGTAGGCGTCTTTCTGGGTGCCCTCGTTCCCCTGGCACGCATACTCGTACACGCGCTCACGGGCGGACTCGGCACCAACCCTATCGAGGAGCTCCTCCACCGCACGGGGTGGTGGGCGCTGGCGTTCCTCATGCTGACGCTCAGTGTCACCCCCGCACGCCAGCTCACCGGCTGGGGCGCGCTGATCAAGCTGCGCCGCATGCTGGGCTTGTACGCCTTCTTCTACGCGAGCCTGCACTTCGGCATCTACCTCGGGCTGGACCAGTTCTTCGCAGTCGAGTACATCCTGGCAGACATCACGGACCGGCCCTACATCACCGTGGGCTTCGCCGCGCTGCTCATCCTCATCCCGCTCGCCGTGACCTCGACCAAAGGCTGGATCAAGCGGCTGGGTGGCAAACGCTGGAACCGCCTGCACAAGCTGGTCTACCTCGCCGCAGCGCTCGGCGTGCTCCACTTCCTCTGGCTCGTGAAAGCGGACATGCGCGAGCCGGCCATCTTCGGCTGGATACTGGTGACCTTGCTGAGCTATCGCCTGCTGGCCGAACGACTGCGCCAACGGAAGCTGCGGCGCGCGAAACGGCAGGGCGCCACAGCCGCCCTCGATGCCGATCCTGTTCCGGCCCGGACTCGCTGAGGCGCCTCCCGGATAATGCGGCAGGCGCTACATCTTGCTGCGCATCAGATCGCTGTAGACGATCGCCGTGAAGCGGTCACCCTCGAGGAACGAGCCGCCCCACTTTTCGTCGAACGGGGCGGTGGGCTTGGCGGCGATCACCGCATCCAGGTCCTTGCCCATGGCGATCTGCTCGGCGATGGCCTCACGCACCGCCACGAGCATGTCGTGATACTCCTGCAATTCAGCCTTGTCGGAGAGCGGGCCATGCCCGGGGATGATCCTGGTGCCGTCGTCCACCATCTCCAGCACCGTCTCCACGGCGGCGATCATCCCGTCGATGCAGCCGCCAGCCGAGACGTCGATGAACGGGTAACCCCCGGCGAAGTAGATGTCGCCCATGTGGACGACGTTCGCCGCGCGGAAATGGACGATGACATCGCCATCGGTGTGGGCGTTCTCGAGATGGAAGACGTCGATCTCATCGCCATTCAAATAGAATGTCAGGTTCTCACTGAAGGTGACCACCGGCAGCGCGCCTTCCGCCGCGGGCGGCACCGTACGATCGAACGCTTCCATGTGCTGCTCCTCGCCCATCCGCGTGCGCACGTTGTCATGCGCCAGGATGAGCGCACCGGCAGCAGCCAGGTTCTCGTTGCCGCCGACATGGTCACCGTGCCAGTGCGTATTGAGCACGAAGCGGATGGGACTGTCGCTGATCGCACGAAGCGCGGCGACGATCTTTGGGGTAAGCGGTGCATACTGGTCATCCACCAAGAAGACGCCGTCAGCTCCCGCAGACACGCCCATGTTGCCACCGCGACCGACCAGCATATAGACGCCGGGGGCGACCTCGACGGTCTCGATCTGAACGTCCTCCATGGCCTGGGCGTGGACACGGGGGACGACAGCGAGTGCGGCCGCGCTCAGGGCGAGCGCCACGAGACAGGCTCGAACCGAAAGCTTCATCTGGCTTTCCTCCAGCGTTGATATGTCTGAGCAGGGCACAATTGTACCAACCGAGCGACCCCAGGCAAGGCGAGCCTCAGCCGCGCGAGGTGACCGGGTGGCCCGTACGGGCTTGCGCCTTGGTCTATGATTGTTGTGAGCTACGGTCTCGATCCAGGAAGAGAGGGATATGCGAGTTGAGTAAGCCGAAACTGCAGAGGACCGACGCCGAGTGGAAGGAGCTGCTTACGCCGGAACAGTACCGCATCACCCGGCAAAAGGGCACGGAACGACCCTTCACCGGCGCGTATCATGATACGAAGCAGAAGGGCGTGTACCGCTGCGTCTGCTGCGGCAACGAGCTGTTCGACTCGGAGGCGAAGTACGATTCCGGGACAGGTTGGCCCAGCTTCGACCAGGCGATCGAGCCCCATGCGGTACGGACCGAGCCTGACGATAGCCTCTTCATGCACCGTACGGAGGTGCTCTGCGCGGTCTGCGACGCACACCTCGGCCACGTCTTCGACGACGGGCCGCCGCCCACGGGGCGGCGCTACTGCATCAATTCGGTGGCCCTGAGGCTGGAGCCCGGGGAATAGGGGCAGCGGACGCGGGAGACCTGGCGCATGGACGACGACATTCACTCCGCATTAGAATGTCAAGGAGGCCGAGCGATCCCCCTTGACGAGAGGGTGGCCGTCGTTGTTGCGGGTTAGAGACCTGATGCAGCCGGACGTCGTAGCCGTCTCCCCGGATCTCACGCTTCGGGAGTTGGTGGAGGTCTTTGCCGAGCAGGGCGTGAGCGGCGCGCCGGTGGTGGCCAACGGCCGGGTGGTCGGTGTGATCTCGACCACAGATATGCTCGACTTCCAGGAGGATAACGCCGGCCTGTCGCTGGCCCCCGGGGAGCCGGCGGACGAGCCTGAAACAGCGCGCCGCCGGCGCGGCGCTGGCACACCCGAGTTCTTCTCTGAGAGTTGGGAGCCCTCCGAGATCGACGCCCTGCAATGGATGCGAGCGGCGCGCCGCGGGGAGTGGGACATCCTGGACCAGTACTCAGTCGCGGACCTCATGACGCGGGACGTGCTGAGCCTACCGTCGGACACGACGGTAAAGAAAGCAGCTAGTATCATGCTGGAAGCCGAAGTACGCCGCTTGCTGGTCATCGACGGCGGCGAGCTGCAGGGAATCGTGACCACAACAGACATCGTGCGCGCCGTCGCCGAAGGCAAGCTCAAAGGCTAGGCACCATCGACGGGCACGGCCAGAGCCTTTAAACCGAAGGGAGAACTCGCGTGAGCCTCAGGACCCCGGATTCCCTCAAGCCGGAACAGCTGCGAAGAGCCTGCGAGCCTTCGACCCTGAGATTCAAGACGACGGCAGAGATCGAGCCGCTGCGGGAAGCCATCGGTCAGGATCTGGCGATGCGCGCAGTACGCTTCGGTCTCGACATCGACCATCCGGGCTACAACATCTTCGCCGTCGGACTACCCGGCTCCGGGCGCACCACGATGATCCGGCAGCTGCTGGAAGACCGCGCCAAGGACGAGCCCGCACCATCAGACTGGTGCTACGTC
This sequence comes from uncultured bacterium, assembly GCA_947581845.1. GTDB lineage: Bacteria > Gemmatimonadota > Gemmatimonadetes > Palauibacterales > KS3-K002. The sequence goes on from CANPVY010000100.1 coordinate 3,422, forward strand.
TCCGACTTTGGGCCCGGCCGCGAGCCGAACGCCGTGCAGGTGCCGCCGGGACGGGGTCCGGAGCTTCGTGCCGACGTCGACGGGCTGCTCGCCGATCTGCAGGTGTCGCTGCCCAAGGCGCTGCGCAGCGACGAGTTCCGCAAGAGGCGTGACGAGGTCGCCGAACGTGCGATGGAAGAGCAGCGCAAGATGATCGAGGAGTTCCAAAAACAGGTCGAGGAGGAACCGTACGTCACGCTGATCCAGACACCCACCGGTTTCGTCGTCGCGCCCGCGTTCGGCAAGCAACCCATCGACGAGCAGCAGTTCCAGAATCTGCCCGAGGAGCAACGCGAGCTGATACTCAAGCGCCGGCGTGAAGTCGAGAAGGCGTTCGCCGAGGTGCAGCGGCGCGTCAGGGAAGCCGAGCTGAACGCCCGCAGCGAAGTACAGAAGCTGCAGCGTACCGAGGCGGCCGACGTCGTGGACCACTGCATCGGCAGGGTCGAGACGCGCTGGAAGTCGGTTCCCGAGGTGATCCAGCACCTGAAGCGGCTGGGCAAGCAGATCGTGGAGAACGCCGACCAGTTCTCCGACTCGCAGGACGAGTCGGAGTCAGGCCAGTCTCTTCCCGTAGAGAGCGAGGACCCGCTGGCCGACTACCGAGTGAACGTCGTCGTGCACAACAGACCCGACGGCGGCGCCCCGGTCATCCACGAGCAGAACCCGACCTACCACAACCTGATCGGTCGCATCGAGCATCGCGTCCAGTTTGGCACCACGGTGACCGACTTCAGCCAGATAACGGCAGGCGCGCTACACCGGGCCAACGGTGGTTATCTGGTCCTGGAGGCGGACGACGTCCTGCAGAAGCCGCTGGCCTGGGCCGGGTTGAAGAACGCGCTGCGTGCCCAAGCGATCCGGCTGGAGGAGATGCTCGAGTACACCAGCCTGATCGCAACGACGACGCTGAAACCGGAGCCGATACCGCTGAGCTGCCGCATCATCCTCATCGGCGACCCCTACACGTACTATCTCCTCCACGCTTTCGACGAGGACTTCCGCGAGTTGTTCAAGGTCAAGGCGGACTTCAGCCCGTACATGACCCGGGATAGCGACGGTGAACGGGCCTACGGCGCCTTTATCGCGGCGCGTTGCGAGGAAGAATCTATACCTCCCTTTGACGCTTGCGCCGTGGCGCGAGTCGCCGAGTTCGGCTCGCGGCTGGCCGAACATCAGGAACGGCTGAGCACACGCTTTGGTGCCATCGGCGACCTGGTGCGCGAGGCCGGGTTCTTCGCCAAGACCAGCGGCCATGAAGTGGTCGGCGAAGAGGACGTACGGCGCGCGATCGACGAGCGCGAGGACCGCGTCAACCGCGCGGAGCGCGAGCTGCTGGAACTGATCGAGAACGATACGCTCACCGTGGAGCCGTCTGGCGTGAAGGTTGGCCAGCTGTATGGGCTCGCTGTGCTTGGAGCTGCAGAGCACAGTTTCGCCCGGCCCATCAAGATCGAGGCGAGCGCCTTCATGGGCACGAGCGGAGTGGTCGATATCGAGCGCGAAGTACGGCTGGGCGGGCCGCTCCACAACAAGGGTGTGCTCGTTCTCTCCGGCTACCTCGGCGACATGTTCGCGCAGAACCATCCGCTGATCATGTCGGCATCGCTTTCCTTCGATCAACTGTACGAGGAGGTCGAGGGCGACAGCGCCTCGGCGGCGGAACTCTACACCCTTGTCTCCGCCATCGCCGACATCCCATTGCGACAGGGGATCGCCATCACCGGCGCGTTGAACCAGAAGGGCGACATCCAGCCGATCGGCGCTGTGAGCACCAAGATCGAGGGCTTCTACCGAGCCTGCAAGCGCCGCGGGCTTACGGGCGAACAGGGCGTGATCATACCCGCTCGTAACATCCCGAACCTCGTGCTCAATGACGAGGTGATTGAAGCCGTGCGGCGAGGCGAGTTCCACATCTGGCCGATTCGCCAGGTGGAGGAGGGCTGGGAGATACTGGCCGGTATGCCGGCAGGCGAACGGGACGCGCAAGGACGCTTCCCCGAGAACTCGGTGTACAGCCGCACCGCGGTGCGGCTACTGGAATGGGCCCGTGGCTGGCGCGAATTCGGCCGCCCGCTGCGGGAGGGACGCCAGCCTGCGCAGGAGGGCGCTGCCCCGAGTGAGGAGGAGGAGCCCAGGGACGAGGAGAAGGAGGCGGCGAAGTGATACGGCCATGACAGCGAGAACCCGGAAGTCGGCGCCATCCGACGATGCTCAGCTGGCCCGCAGGCGGATCGCCGAGTTGCGGGAGACGATTCGGCACCACGACTACCTGTATTACGTACTCGACCGACCCGAGATCTCCGACGCAGAGTACGACCGACTCTTCCAAGAGCTCCGAGGCCTGGAAGAGCGCTTCCCCGAGCTCATTACGCCCGACTCACCGACCCAGCGCGTCGCCGGCCAGCCGCGCCCCGGCTTCAGCGAAATCGAGCACACGGCTCGGATGTTGAGCCTGGAATCCAGCGCCGAGGAGGACGCGGTCCGGCGGTTCGACGCCCGGCTGCGCTCCGCCCTGGCCGACGGCGCCGTTGCCTACGTAGTCGAGCCGAAGCTGGATGGTGTGTCACTCGAGCTCGTCTACGAGGACGGCAGCCTCGCCTGGGCGGCGACCCGCGGCGATGGCCGGGTCGGCGAAGATGTGACCGCGAACGTCCGCACGATCGGATCGGTGCCGCTCAAGCTGCGGACTGGCGCACGTGCGATCCCGCCAAGACTGTCGCTCCGCGGTGAAGCGATCATGCTGATCGGCGAGTTCGAGCGCCTGAACGCGCGCCTCACTCAGGAGGACAAGCCCGTCTTCGCCAACCCGCGGAACGCGGCGGCTGGCTCTCTGCGCCAGCTGGACCCCAGTGTCACGGCGGAGCGTCCGCTGACGTTCTACGCCTACGAGATCATGACGATCGAGGGTGCTGCACCGGCGGAGCAGTGGGACACGCTCGGCGCGCTACGCGACTGGGGATTCAAGGTGAGCCGCCACGCGCGTAGGGCCGGCTCCATCGATGAAGCGATCGAGATACACCACGAGCTGGAGCGCGAGCGAGACGACTTGGAGTACGAAGTCGACGGCGTCGTGATGAAGGTCGATGACCTTGCCGCTCGCGACAGCCTGGGTGTTACCGCACACCACCCCCGCTGGGCCTTCGCCTACAAGTTCGAGCCGAGGCGCGAGGTGTCCGAGATCCTGGATATCGTCGTCCAAGTCGGCCGCACTGGGAAGCTGACGCCCGTGGCGATGCTACGACCCGTCGACGTGGGCGGCGTCACGGTCTCCCGGGCCTCGCTGCACAACCGCGAAGAGATCGAGCGCAAAGACATCCGGGTGGGCGACAAGGCTCGCATTCAGCGCGCTGGCGACGTGATACCACAGGTGGTCGAGCGAGTGGCGGAGCCCGGGAAGAAGCGAAAACGCGCCTTCAAGATGCCAGCTCGCTGCCCGTCCTGTGGAGGTCCCGTAGTGAGCCACGGCCCGCTGGACTTCTGCACCAACGGGTTGGCCTGCCCGGCCCAGCTGAAGGCGCGCATCCAGCACTTCGCGTCGCGCGACGCCCTCGACATCCACGGCCTGGGCGAACGCACCGTCGAGCAACTGCTCGCGTCCGGACTGGTGGAGAGCGTGGCCGACCTTTTCCGTCTCGAGGAAACCGACCTTCTGCAGCTGGAGGGTTTTGCCGAGCTCTCGGCGAAGAATCTGATCGACGCGATCCAGCGCGCCAAGCAGGTCACGCTGGACCGCTTCCTCTTCGCCCTGGGCATACCGGAGATCGGCAGCCAGACGGCGCGGGACCTGGCGCAGCATTTCGGCAACCTGGACGCGTTCCTAGCCGCCTCGCGCGAGGAGTTGGAAGCCGTTCCAGGGGTCGGGCCCAAGGTGGCTGAGGCGGTGTCCGATTTCCTCGCCAGCCCCGCCACGCGGAAGACCATCGCTGAGCTCAGGAAGCAGGGCGTGGAGCTCAGCGAGCCCGAAGTGGCGGGTGACGGCCAGTTCGCCGGTCTAACATTCGTGTTCACCGGCGCGCTCGCGTCGATCACTCGCGGCGAGGCGGAGGAGATCGTGCACTCGCTCGGCGGTCGCACCTCCTCGAGCATCAGCAAGAAGACGGACTATGTCGTCGTGGGCAGCGATCCCGGCAGCAAGTACGAGCGCGCCAAGCAGCTCGACGTCAAGACCCTCTCGGAGGAGGAATTCCTGAAGCTGGTCGCAAAGAGGACCCGCTGAAGTGGAGAACATCGACTACGCGCGCGTCTTCGAGGAGATCGCCGACCTGCTGGAGATCCAGGGGGCGAATCCCTTCCGCGTGCGTGCCTATCGCAACGCGGCGCGGACGGTCGAGACGCTCTCACAATCTCTGGAGTCCTTGCTGAGTAGCGACGAGCAGGTGCTCGAGGGGCTACCCGGG
>CANPVY010000101.1 GCA_947581845.1 uncultured bacterium
TGGCGATGGTTGTGATTTCGACCACGACCTCCCCCCGATGGTCATCGGGTCGGAGCGGGCGTCCATGAGCGCCTCAGCAGATAGCGCCGCCGGTCAGGCGGCTTCGTTGTCTAGGTATCTTCCGCAGGCATGATCGAGATCGACGGTTCCTATGGAGAAGGTGGCGGCGCGATCCTGCGACACGCGCTGGGGATGGCCGCCTACGCCGGGAAGAGCATACGGGTACGCAACATCCGGGCGGGCCGCAGCCGACCCGGCCTCGCCGCGCAGCACCTGAAGGGGGTGGAGGCGGCAGGCGCGGTCAGCGGAGCCCGGGTCCGCGGAGCGAACCTGGGCTCTACGGAGCTGACCTTCGATCCCGGGCCGGTGCGTGCGGGCAAGTTCCGCTTCGACGTTGGGACGGCGGGCTCGACGACGCTGGTGCTGCAGACCGTCTTGCTGCCTTGCCTGTTCCTGACCGGCGAGTTCGAGTTTGAGCTGGTCGGCGGGACGGATGTACCCTGGAGCCCGCCAGCCGACTATTTGAGGCAGGTGACGCTGCAGACGCTACGACCGTTCGGGGTTGCAGAGCTGAGGGTCGCCCGGCGCGGCTATTACCCGAAGGGGGGCGGCGAGCTGCTCGCCCGGGTGGTAGGGGGTTCGGGCTTCGGCTTCCCGCTGACGTTCCTGGAGGCTGGGGAGGTGAAGGCGATCCACGGTATTAGCCACGCGACGATCCAGCTTCAGGAGCGCCGTGTGGCTGAGCGGCAGGCCGATGCCGCGGACCATCTGCTGAAACGGCTAGGTGTGCCGGTGGAGATCTCGGTCGAGTATTCGGAGGCCGCCAATCTGGGGAGCGGCATCACGCTGTGGACGGAGTCGGAGAACGGTCCGCCGCTCGGATCGTCGGCGTTGGGGGCGAAGGGGATCGCGGCGGACGAGGTGGGACGGGACGCGGCGAAAGGGTTACTGAGCGAGCTGGATTCCGGCGCTGCCGTCGATCGCCACCTGGCCGATCAGTTGATCCCGTTCATGGCGGTCGCTGGCGGATCGGTGCTCACCTCCGCGATCAGCTCACACACCCGCTCGAATATTTATGTGGCGGAGCGCATCCTCGGCGCGGAGATCGAGATCGACGGCCTGACCATCACGGCCGGACGCTGAGGCTCAGCGACCGGTCGAGTCATTCGAGCCGAACGAGTTGGCGGGCTGCCAATGATTGGGGCTCCCGCATCCCGAGTTGTGCCCCACTGGAGGCGGGAGCCCCTCGTTCGTCCAAGTTCCGTCGCCTGCTACTATGATCCTGAGCTGGTGGCGGCCAGCTGTCCAGTCGGGACACCGGCCAGTCGCTTCGCCTGCACCTCGTTCCTTACCTGTTCCGGTAGGTAGGGGGAGCCGAGCAACCGGACCAGACGTTTCAGCCGTCGATCCATGTCGATCTTGTGGCCGGCGATGCCATCGACCCAGGCGGCGTCCGCGAGCGCCCAGACCTCGGTCGCCAGGTCGCCGTAGGTCGCGGCCTCCCTGGCAAGTCGGTCCAGCGTCGACGCGGCACTCTGGTAACGCCCCTCGAAGTAGTAGGCGTCGGCGATCCGGCGGAGCGGCTCGACCGGCAACTTCCCTTCGCTGCGTAGCAGCTCTGCCGCAGCCTTGTATGCCGAACGGGCTGCGGCATAGCGGCGCTCCGCCATCAGCTCGGCACCTTTGCTGAGATAGGCTTCGGCCTCAGAGCCGGTGCCGCTGACTGCGATGGACGCCGCGTAGGGCTGGTCAGGAAGGGTCGTTGCGCCGAGGTTGGAAGTTGCGCTGGTAAGGAGGATTGCGAGTGCGAGCAGCTGGGGAAGCTGCAGCTGCGTCTTCATGAGTGCCCCCTCTGAGCGACGCGATAGCGTCACGTCGCGGTTCGCACCCCCGGTATGAAACATGACGTGGGAAGGGTTCGCTGGGTTTCAGGCATCCGGCCGTGATCAGCCGAGCGAGCTTATCTCACGTGCTCTGCCAGGGCGCGCAAGGAGTCGGAACTCACCGCTGCCTTCAAGATCAACCAGTAGCCCTGCGGGTCGAGCCAGCGGTAGGCTCGCAGGCCGGAGGGCTCGACGATCAGCGTGGGCTCGGTCTCGGCGCCCTCGATCCTGCGATCTCCGAGATACTGCTGGATCAGGACAATCTCGTGACCGGCGGCGTCCTGATAGACGAGTTGCACCGCCGGTAGCCCAACCACGCCGCCCTCGACGGAGCTGCCGGGGCCCACGTCCACGCGGTTGAGCTGAAGGCCGGGAAGCTCGCGCAGTGGCGTACCGAGCCAGGCGCTGGCGACCTCTGGCTGCACGGCGAAGAAACGCCTGGCTGCGGCCGCGCCGGCGGCCGTCGGCTGGAGGCCGACCACCTCGGGCGCATAGGCGTGAGCCGTCTCGGCCTCCCGGCGCAGCTGCTCCAGTACGTCGGCCGGTTGCTGGCGCTGCTGCTGTTCGCGGGCGCGGGCCTCGAGTGGCCCGACGACGGCCGGTTCCTCAACGGGGATCTCGGCTGGTGCTTCGACTGGCGGCTCTACGATCTCGGGTGGCAGCGCCACATCCTGCAGCGGCGACTCTGCCGGGCGCTCTCCCCGTTTCGGCACGACGGTCGCCTCGGGTTGGGTCGGCTCGCCCCGCTCGCCCGCCGGCAGCGGCGTGGCGGCCTCGGGCTCCGCCACCGGGGCAGCGACCTGCTGCGCTTCCGAAGCGGCCTCCTCGGCCTGGACCACGGCGTCGGCCGGAGCAGCAGCGCCCGTCCGTGCCCCGCGGCCTGGCGTCTCTTCCGCGGAAGCGGTCGGGCGAGCGGCCGCGGCGGGCGCCTCCGCTGTGCGGGCGACATCGAGCGGGCCGGGCATGCCGGACCAGTAAGAGCGGGAGAACCAGCCGACGGCGAAGGCGACGGCGATCGATGCCGCCCAGGCCAGGCTCGGCCGCACCCAGCTGCGTCGCGGTGTCCCGGGCCGGCGGGCCGCGGCGCGCGCCTCGATCTCGCGCCAGGCGGGCGCCTGCACGGGCCCCGGCTCGAGCTCGGCCATCAGCTCGGAGACTCGCTGAGCGAGGGCCGTCGCCTGCTCGAGACGCGCCTGACACTCGGTGCAGGCGGCCAGGTGCGCCTCGACCTCGCGGCGCTGGCCCTCGCTCAGCTGGCCGTCCAGATAGGCGTGCAGGGTGCCCTCATCAACGTGCGACATCTTCCTCACTTCCTTCGCTGTCCAGCTCCTCGTAGGCCGCGGCGAACCGGGTTCGCGCGCGGGCCAGCGTGGTGCCGATGGAGCCCCGTGCGAGGCCCAGCACCTGAGAGATCTCGCCGTAGTCGAACCCCTCTTCCCAGAGGAGCAGGGCCTCGCGGTCCCGCTCCGCCAGTCGGGCCAGAGCGGCCCTCACGCGGCCCACCACTTCGCGCCGCTCCAGGGCGACCTCCGGTCCCGGCTCCGGGGGCCGGGTCTCCACTTCGGCCTTGACCAGCGTCAGGTGGCGCCGCCTCACCGCCGCCCGCCGGCCTTCGTCCCGGGCCAGGTTGGCCGCCACGGTGAACAGCCAGGCGCGCGGCCGCGACGGCTGATGCTCC
>CANPVY010000102.1 GCA_947581845.1 uncultured bacterium
GCTCCCCTGGATCTGATCGCGGATCTTCTGCCGATTCTGGGCCAAGTCGACGATCTTTTCTTTCTTGCTTTGGCGATCGACCGGCTGGTGACGAACGCAGGCCCGGCGCTGGTCCGCGCTCACTGGGACGGCCCGGACGGGATGCTGGAAACCCTGTGCGGCAGCATCGATGACTTGGCACGTCATGTACCAGCACCAGTGCGGCGCACGATCAGGGAGGGCTTGGAGGGCCGTTGACACTCGCGTGAGCTGTATTCTATTTTGCGCTATGGAGAGTAGTCTTGAGACGACACCGCCCGAGTGCGCACGCAAGGTTGCGACTCGGGCGCTTGCTTTGCGGCCCTGAGCGCAGGTGACTATGCGACGACGAGAGAACGAGATGCCGCTGGCTCTGACCTTCGACGATGTCTTGCTGGTGCCACAGCACTCGACTGTCCACCCCCGCGATGTGGACGTCAAGACCAGGCTGACGCGGCGGCTCATCCTCAACATTCCGCTGGTCTCGGCCGCGATGGACACGGTGACAGAGGCCGAGATGGCCATCGCGATGGCCCGGCAGGGGGGCGTCGGGATCATCCACAAGAACATGAACGTCGAGCAGCATGTCGCCCAGGTGGATCGGGTGAAGCGCTCGGAAAGCGGGATGATCCTGAATCCGATCACCCTGCACCCTGATGCATCGTTGCGCGATGCGCACCGGCTGATGGCGCAGTTCTCGATCAGCGGTGTGCCGATCATCGAGCAGGAGGGAGAGCTGGTAGGGATCGTAACGAACCGTGATCTGCAGTTCGAGACGGATCTAGACCGGCCGCTTCGGGACGTGATGACCCGCGAGCGGCTCATCACGGTCCCGGTCGGCACCTCATTAGATGCCGCAGAGAGGATACTCCACGAGCACAAGATCGAGAAGCTGCCGGTCGTCGACGACGCTGGCTACCTGAAAGGGCTGATCACGGTCAAGGACATATTCAAGCGGCGCCAGTTTCCCAACGCGGCCAAGGATGAGCACGGTCGCCTTAGGGTGGGCGCGGCGATCGGCACGCGGAGATCGGATCTGGAGCGGGCGGAGGAGCTGGTGCGCGTGGGTGTCGACGTGCTGGTCATCGACAGCGCGCACGGGCACTCAGAAGCAGTTCTCGATGTGGTTAGCTGGCTGAAGGAGAGATTCCCGGCTGTGGACGTGGTGGCCGGCAACGTGGCCACACGCGAAGGGGCAGGCGCGTTGGTCGAGCGCGGTGTCGATGCGGTGAAAGTGGGCGTCGGGCCCGGCTCCATCTGTACCACGCGGGTCGTCACCGGCGTCGGCGTGCCGCAGTTCACGGCGATCCGGGAGGCGGTTGAGGGTTGCGCTGGCGAGGTCCCGGTGATTGCCGACGGCGGCGTCAGGCACTCCGGCGATATCGTCAAGGCTATCGCCGCTGGCTCGGACACCGTGATGATGGGCTCCTTGCTCGCTGGCAGCGAGGAGAGTCCCGGCGAGTCGTTCCTGCTGGAAGGGCGCCGGTTCAAGGTGATCCGTGGCATGGGCTCGCTCTCCGCGATGGAGGAGGGTTCGGCCGATCGCTATTTCCAGGAAGGCGAGTTCGACGGCCGGAAGCTGGTGCCTGAGGGAATCGAAGGCCGTGTGCCTTACAAAGGTCCTGTCGCCGACATGATCTACCAGCTCGTGGGCGGACTGCGTAGCGGTATGGGCTATAGCGGCGCCGCCAGCTTGGAGGAACTGCGCCGCAAGGCACGGTTCGTCCGGATTACGCCGGGCGGCCTGCGCGAGTCACACCCCCACGACGTGACCATCACTCGCGAGGCGCCAAACTACAACCTGTGAATGTGGCAAGCGAGACGTTGACAGGGGTCCCCCGCGTCTCTAGCTTCTGTACGCTGGCTGACTTCCGCGGCGCAGCAGGCTTCCCCCCGCGGCGACACGCGCTGGCGCACGGCCGAATCCTGCCGGAGCGTTCATGAACACATCGTGGCAAGACACGCTCGCACGCGAGCGTATCAGGCTGGTGGAAGCGCAGCTGGCGCACGGTCCCGACACGCGTGCTCAAGCTGAGATTGCCCTCGAATGGAAAGCCGTGGAGTACCGCGGCAAGGCTGGAGCTGTGGGGCACGGCGCGGTGGATCTGCGTGTCTGCGCGGAGGCCACGCTGGATGCGCTGCACCGGCTGTTGGGCGCGCGTTTGAGCTTTCGGCTGGTGGGCGTGAAGGCGGTCAGAGCTTTTGACGATCTCGTGGCGATCGTCGCACTCAGCGTGCTCGATCCCGAAACGGGCGGTCAGCGCCGGCTCGTGGGCACGGCCCCCACCGATGACGGTAGCCTGCCGCACGGAGTGGCCCGGGCGGTGCTCAACGCGACCAACCGGGTGTTGGGGAACTTCCTTGCGACTGGCGAATAATAGGTGTTTGAGCGCCAGCCCCCCTGGCGCACCTCCTCTCCCCTCTAGGCGAACTCAGGCCAATGAGCGCGTTTCACCCGCCTTTTGAGCCACCGCGACGTATCCTGATGGGCCCAGGGCCGTCAGATGTAAGCGCCCGTGTGCTGCTGGCGATGGCTCGGCCCACGGTAGGGCACTTGGATCCGGACTTCCTGGGGCTGATGGACCAGGTAGCGGCTCAGTTACGGGAGATCTTCGGTACGGCGAACCCGCTGACCATCCCGATCTCCGGCACTGGCTCGGCGGGGATGGAGACGGCCTTCGTCAACCTTCTCGAGCCGGGCGACTGCGCCATCATCGGGGTCAACGGGGTGTTCGGCCAGCGCATGGCCGATGTGGCCGAGCGGGTAGGCGCCCGGGTCGTGACTGTGGAGGCGGCCTGGGGAGAGCCGCTCGACGTGGCGCGGTTGATCGAGACACACAGGGCGAATCCGGGAGCGCGGCTGCTGGCGGTGGTGCATGCGGAGACGTCGACCGGGGTGCTGCAGCCGCTCGACGAGCTTGGTGAGTACCTGCAGGGCACCGACACCTTGTACTTGGTGGACACGGTTACGAGTCTGGGAGGTGTGCCGGTCGAGGTCGATGCCCGGCGAATCGACTTGGCCTACTCGGGGACACAGAAGTGCCTCAGCGTGCCTCCCGGCCTGGCGCCGATCACCCTATCGGAGCGGGCACTGGAGCGTGTGCGCTCGCGGTCCAGCAAGGTGCAGAGCTGGTACCTTGATCTCTCGATGATCTCCGCCTACTGGGGGTCCGAGCGGGTGTATCACCATACGGCGCCGATCAACGCGCTGTACGGGCTGCACGAGGGGCTGCGCGCGATTCTGGAGGAGGGTTTGGAGGCGCGCTATGAGCGGCACCGTCGCTGGGGCGGCCTGTTACAGAGTGGCCTGCTGGAGCGTGGGCTAGAGTTGCTGGTCGACGAGCCGTACCGACTGCCACAGCTCACATCGGTGCACGTACCGGCCGGCGTCGATGACAAGGCGTTTCGGCGGTCTCTGCTGGAGCGCTACGGGATCGAGATCGGCGGCGGACTGGGTCCCCTGGCGGGCAGGATCTGGCGAGTCGGATTGATGGGGGAAACGTGTCGTAAGGAGAGCGTGCTGCTGTTCTTGGGCGCTCTTGACGAGACGCTGGA
>CANPVY010000103.1 GCA_947581845.1 uncultured bacterium
CCCCCGCCGTTTTCCCTGTCCGGCTAAGACGCTCGAGACTCCGTCCTTCGGCCTCTTGCAAAGTGCAAGGGCCGTTCCCAAACCCTGCCGATCAAGGTAAGTACATGTATAAAAACAACTTACCTCTCAGGCACCCGACGCTGCCGGAGCCCGCAATTCCGCAAACTTTTCACAGCTACGACAGATTTTTCCTAAAATGCAGCTTCCGTCGAGGACTGAGCCTGGACGGCTGGGCGGTTTTGCCGACCTGAGCCGGGCAGACTGTACCATCTGGGCCGCTCCGGGGGAGCCCATAGCCTGGGAGCCGGATACTTGTAAGTTATAGCGGCTCGCGACAGCGGTGGTCTACACGAATCGGCTGAGGGATCGGCCTCGGGCGGTTACATTCCGAGAATCGCGGTTCGCGGATCGGGGAAACGCAACAGGTGGGTCGACTGTGAACAAGAAGCTCACACTGGCGGGGGGCGTCGTGCTGGTGCTGGTCGTTCTCGGCTACTTCGCCTTTGGCGGACTGGGCCGTAGCCTGGTCTATTTCTGGACCCCGACCGAGCTCCTGGCGGAGGGCGATGCTGCCTATGGGACGTCGGTGCGGCTCGGTGGCATGGTGGTGCCCGGGAGCGTGAGCTGGAGCGCGGAGACCCGCGAGCTGCGCTTCCGGCTGGCCGATGAGGGCGGCGTGATCGAGGTAGAGAGCGCGGGTGTGCCGCCGCAGATGTTCCTGGAGGCGGCGGGGACGCAGACGCCGATCGGAGCTGTGGTGGAGGGGACGCTGACGCGTCGGGGCATCTTTCATGCCACGAACCTGATGGTGAGGCATTCCGAGGAATACCGAGCTCCGCAGCATAGCGAGCAGCGTCGGGAGTACTACCGGGAGCTGTTTCAGGGGCAAGGAGCGAACAGCGGTACATGAGGAACACCATCGGTTATCTCGCCATCGTGCTCGCGCTGCTGCTCTCGCTGGCCGGCGCGGCGGTGGCGTTCCGCGCGGTGAAGACGGGGAGCTCGGCGTTGACGACGTTGGGCCGGCGCGCGGCCTATGCGGTGTTCGCTCTGGGGACGCTCTCGATCCTGACCATGGTCTATGCGCTGGTGGCCCACGATTTCAGCGTGAGCTACGTGGCGCAGGTGGGCAGCCGCTCGACGCCCTTGTTCTACACGGTGATCTCTCTCTGGTCCTCGCTGGACGGCTCGATCCTGTTCTGGGGGTGGATCCTGGCCGGCTACACGGCTGCAGTGGTCTACATCTATCGCGACCGTCACCGCGACCTGATGCCGGCAGCGACCGGTACGCTGCTGGCGGTGAACGTGTTCTTCTGGCTGCTCCTGGCCTGGCCCGCCAACCCCTTCCGGCCGGTGTTTCCAGTGCCGCCCGACGGCCCGGGCCCGAACCCGCTATTGCAGAACCATCCCTTCATGGGGTTGCACCCACCGCTGTTGTACCTCGGCTACGTGGGCATGGCGGTCCCGTTCGCCTTCGCCATCGCCGCCCTGATCACCGGTAAGGTGGGCGGCGAGTGGATCCGGGCGGTGCGGCACTGGATGATGGCGCCCTGGATCTTCCTGACTACGGGCATCGTCGCAGGCGCCTGGTGGTCATACGAAGTGCTGGGCTGGGGCGGCTACTGGGCGTGGGACCCGGTGGAGAACGCCAGCTTCCTGCCGTGGCTCACGGCGACGGCCTTCCTCCACTCGGTCATGGTGCAGGAGCGTCGTCAGACTCTGAAGACGTGGAATATCCTGCTGGTCATCGCCACGTTCCTGCTGACACTGTTCGGCACCTTCCTCACCCGCTCGGGCATCTTGGCCAGCGTGCACGCGTTCGTGGAGGGCTTGATCGGCCCCTTCTTCCTGGGGTTCATCACCCTGGTCCTGCTGATTTCGCTGGGGCTGGTCGCCTGGCGCAGCGATGAGCTGAGCAGCGAGCCGGCGCTGGACGCGCTGGCCTCGCGGGAGACCGCTTTCCTTCTGAACAACCTGTTGCTGGTGGCGTTCACCTTCACGGTTCTGCTGGGGACCGTCTATCCGTTGATCGCGGAGGCCTTCCGCGGCGTGAAGGTGAGTGTGGGTGCGCCCTACTTCAATCAGATGAGCGTGCCGATCGCGCTGGCGCTCGTCTTCCTGACGGGCGTAGGTCCGGCGCTGCCCTGGCGCCGCGGGTCGCCGGATCTGCTGGTGCGGAAGTTCCTCTGGCCGCTTGCCGCGACGCTGCTGGCAGGGCTCGCCTTCTGGTTACTGGGCGTCCGGCACGTCGGGACCTGGGCGACCCTGGTTCTGGCCGTGCTCGCCGTCGGACTGCTTGTCGGCGAGTTTCTGCGGCCGGCTCAGGCGCGGCGGCAGGCTCACGGCGAGGGCTGGGGTCGGGCTCTGTTGAACCTGATGGCGAAGAATAGGCGGCGCTACGGCGGCTACATTGTTCACCTGGGCATAGTGATCATGGCCGTCGGGATCGCGATGTCGTCCACCTATCGGCGCGAGCGCGAGGTAACGCTCCGGCCCGGCGACACGGTTGCCTACTCCGGATATCGGATTCGTCTGGATTCCCTGTACGCGGGCCGCGAGCCGCACCGCGAGTTCGTGGAAGCCGCGTTCAGCGTGGCGAGCGCCGGTAGTTCACCGGCCCAGATGACGCCGCGGCTCAACTACTACCCCATGTCGGCGCAGCCGATCGGGACGCCCCATGTGCGCACGCGGCCGACCGAGGATCTCTACCTCACGCTGATGGCCTACGCCAGCGATGGGTCTACGGCGACGGTCAGTATCATCGTCAACCCGATGGTCGTCTGGATCTGGATCGGCGGTGGCATCATGGCGCTGGGCGCGCTGTTCGCGATCTCCACCGTCGCGTCCCGTGGTGAGCCTACGCGGGGGAAAGGGGTCTCGAGCGAACGGCGAGCTGAGCCGGCGCAGGCTGGTGTGGGAGGTGCCGACTGATGAGCTGGAAGAAGATTCTCATCCCGGCCACTGCGATTCCCATCGTCGCCCTGCTGGCCTACGGGCTGACGCGTGACCCGAACCTGATCGAGTCGCCGTTGCCAGGCCACGCGGCGTTCGAGTTCGTTGCGCCGACGCTCGATGGAGACACACTCAGCCTCGCGGATCTGCGCGGCAAGGTCGTGGTCGTCAATTTTTGGGCCTCCTGGTGTATCGCCTGCATTGACGAGCACGCCCACTTCGTCGAAGCGGAGCGCCGCTATGCCGACGCGGACTTCCAGATGCTCGGGGTCGTCTATCAGGACACGCCGGAGAACGCGCGCCGCTGGATGCAGCGCATGGGTGGAAGCTGGCCGAACGTTATGGACCCTGGCTCGCGGATCGCTATCGACTATGGCGTCTACGGGGTGCCCGAGACGTACTTCATCGACAAAGACGGGCGCATCGCCTACAAGCAGATCGGACCGGTCAGCAGGATGCTGCTCAGACAGAGGGTGGACTCCTTGCTGGCTCTGAGCGTCGGCCACGCGCGCACGAGTGGGAGCCAGCCGCGATGACGGCATCTCCGCGTGTGATCGCGACCCTGGTGACGCTGACGTTGCTGCCCGGCGGTTGGCCGGCGGCGTTCGCAGAGGCCGCGCCGCAGGGTCAGCAGACGGTCACGCGGCCGGAGCTCGCTGATGCCGAGTTGGAGGCGCGCGTGCGCGAGATCGCCA
>CANPVY010000104.1 GCA_947581845.1 uncultured bacterium
GCGATTGATGACCTGGAGCACCGGCTCCTGCGCGATCTCGTCCATGAAGCGTACACAACGCGTGCACAAGATGCAGCGGTCGGCGAAGTAGACGATCTCAGGCGTCACCTTGTCGCGACCCAGCACGGCTTTCGGTTCGACGTTCCGCGTGCGCAGTTGGCCGGTCTCGAAGGCGTAGTCCTGTAGCTCGCACTGCCCCGCCGCATCGCAGATCGGGCAGTCCAAGGGATGATTGACGAGCAGGAACTCGACGGCGGCCCGGCGCGCCTTGCGTGCTTCCGCACTTGCCGTGTGCACGACCATGCCGTCCTGCACCTGCTGGACACAGGAAGGAGCAGGTTTCGGCGCTCCCTCGACCTCGACCAGACACATACGGCAGACGGCGGGCGCGCTCAGCCCCGGGTGATAGCAATAGCGCGGAATGACGATGCCCAGGCGCTCTGCCGCCTCCAGTATCGTCGTCCCTTGGGGGACCGCCACCGGCACACCGTCGATCCTGACGGTTACGACTGGCTGTTGCTTGCGCTCCATATACCCCGATTACGCTTCCCTGCGTGCTCGCTGCATCTCTAGCGAACCGCCGTGCACGTCCCGTCCCGGATGTGTGCCAGGTACTCGTGCTCGAACTTCTGTATCGAGCTGACCACGGGCACAGCCGCACTGTCGGACAGCGGGCAAATCGTCCGCCCGGCCATGTTCGCGCTGATGTCGAGTAGCAGCGGGATGTCCTCCTCACGACCCGCGCCGCGCTCGATGCGCTGCAGGATCTTCGCTAACCAGGCCGTGCCCTCTCGGCAGTTCGTGCATTGGCCGCACGACTCGTGCGCGTAGAACTCCACCATCTTCCTGACCGCGCGGACCATGCAGGTCGACTCGTCCATGGCGATGAGGCCTCCGGAGCCCAGCATCGACCCAGCCGCCTCAATGCCCTCATAGCTCACGTCACAGTCGATCTCGTCGGCTTTCATGATGGGCACCGACGAGCCGCCTGGAATCACGGCCAGCAACGCGCGACCCTCTGGCGGACCGCCACACAGTTCGTAGACTAGATCCCTCAGATTGAAATCGAGTGATACCTCGTAGTTGCCCGGTCTCTGCAGGTGGCCACAACAGGAAAACAGCTTCGTGCCCGGGCTCTTCTCCGTCCCCCACTGCCGGTACCAGTCGGCACCATTCATCACGATGTGCGCC
Organism: uncultured bacterium; assembly: GCA_947581845.1. Classification (GTDB taxonomy): domain Bacteria; phylum Gemmatimonadota; class Gemmatimonadetes; order Palauibacterales; family KS3-K002. The sequence goes on from CANPVY010000104.1 coordinate 1,192, forward strand.
ACCGACGCCAGCGTCTCCACATTGTTCACCGTGGTCGGCATGTTGAAGGCACCGCGCTGGGCTGGAAATGGAGGTTTGATGCGCGGCTCCGCCCGCCGCCCTTCCAGCGAGTTGAGCAGGCCTGTCTCCTCCCCAGCGATGTAAGCCCCTGCCCCGAGATGCACGGTCAACTCGAGATCGAAGCCCGATCCGAGGATGTCCCTGCCCAGGTAACCCCGCTCGTAGGCCTCGCCCACCGCCCCGTTCAGGATGCGGACGATGTCGACGAACTCGCCCCTGATGTAGACGTAGCAGTGTTCGGCCTGAATCGCATAGCCCGCGATGATGCAACCCTCGAGCAACTGGTGCGGAGTCCAGCGCATGATCTCCCGGTCCTTGAACGTACCGGGCTCGCTCTCATCGGCGTTGCAAACCAAGTAGCGGGGCCGATCGTCTTTAGGCATGAAGCTCCACTTCAGCCCGGCCGGGAAACCCGCGCCACCGCGACCTCTGAGGCCCGATTCCTTCACCACCCCAGTGACCTCATCCGGCGACATCGAGCCCAGGGCCTTCTTCAGCGCCCTGTAACCGCCGCGCTCGATCCAGCCGTCGATGCCGATGGCATCCTTCTCTCCGAAATGCTTGGAGAGTAGGCGCGTCTCGCGCGGATCCGCGTACGGGTAGGCCATCGCTCAGTCCAGCTCCGCCAGCAGGCCTTCCACGTCCTCGGCCTTGACGTTCTCGAACACCCGATCGTTCACCTGGACCACAGTCGGAAATCCGCAAGCCCCCAAACACTCGACCTCGACGACCGTGTACTTGCCGTCCTTTGACACCTCACCGATCCGTGTGCCCGTGGCCTCGAGCAACTTGTCGACGACTGCCTGGGCACCGCACAGGTCACAACCGATCCCGGTACATACCTGGATCACATGCTTCCCCACGGGCCGTGTGCTGAACATGGTGTAGAAGGAAGCGACGGAGCGGACATACGCCGGCGTCAGCTCCAATAGCTCTGCCACACGTGCGATCGTCTGCGGTGACAGCCAGCCCCTGATCTCCTGCGCCATATTCAGCACCGGAAGCAGCGCGGCCTGCTTGTTCGGATAGCGGCTCAGGACCCTCTCGAAGCGGTCTCTGTAATCGCCCTCGAACAGCGGTGCCTCCGGGTTCTTCTCGGCGCGCTGTGAAGGCTGGGCGCCGGCCACGGCGGGATGTAGCGCATCGCTCATCGGTCGATCTCCCCGAGCACGATGTCGATGCTCGCGTTCACGGCAATGATGTCGGCGATCAGCTCGCCCTCCACCAGGTACGGCAGAGTGGACATATTTATGAACGACGGCGTCCGGTACCGGCAACGGACCGGCTTCGGTCCCCCGTCCGCAACCAGATAGAAGCCGAGCTCGCCCTTCGAGCTCTCAATCGAGTACCACACCTCACCGGCCGGTACCTTGAGCCCTTCCATCACCAGCTTGAAATGCGCGATCATTCCGTCGATCGAGTTCATGACCTGCGACTTCGGAGGCAGGATGACCCGCGGATCGTCGACGTTGATCGGCCCGTCCGGAACGCGCTCCAGAGCCTGCTCGAGGATGCGCAGCGACTGCCGCATCTCTTCCATTCGCACCAGGTAACGATCGTAGGTGTCTCCGTACCGGCCGACCGGGATGTCGAAATCGTACGTCTCGTAATCGAGGTACGGCCGCTCGCGCCGCACGTCATAAGGTACGCCCGAAGCGCGTAAATTCGGCCCACAGGCGCCGACGTTGATCGCATCCTCCGGGCCGATTACTCCCACACCCTGCGTACGGCCGATCCAGATCGAGTTCTCCGTCAGCAGCCTCTCGGTCTCGAGCAGCGTCTGCGGAAACGTCTCCACGAAATCCCGCACCGCGTCCAGCCACCCGGGCGGTACATCCGCCATCATGCCGCCGATTCGGCTCACGCTCGTCGTCATCCGCGCACCCGCATACGCCTCGTGCAAGTTGTAGATGCGCTCGCGCTCCTGGAACGTGTACAGGAAGGGAGTGAATGCCCCGATATCCAGCGCCGTCGTCCCGATCCAGATCAGGTGTGAGAGGATACGGTTGAGCTCACAGCAGATCAGACGGATGACCTTGCAGCGCGGGGTGACCTCCAGCCCGAGGAGCTTCTCGACCGCCAGGGCGTAGCCGATGTTGTACATCATCGGCGCCAGATAGTCCATGCGATCGGTCAGCGGGATGTTCTGGTTCCATTCCCGATACTCGCCCAGCTTCTCGAAGCCGCTGTGCAGGTAGCCGATATGCGGCGTGCACTTGACGATCGTCTCCCCATCGAGCTCTACGACCAGCCGCAGAACTCCGTGCGTGGCGGGATGCTGGGGACCGATGTTCAGGATCATGTGCCGGGTCGCGAGCCCGGCCATTTCCTGCTGCTCCGCCGATCCCGGCTTAACGGCGCCCGCGGTCACACCGGATAGATCGGCCTCTGCCTCCACCGCCCGCCCCCCGTCCCCGGCTCCGCCCTCGACCACCGCCAGTTCCTGCAGGCTGTAGACGTCTTCGAGCCCCATGGCGAGCGCGCGCCGCGTCTGTTCGGCTCGCGTGAATCTACCGCGCAGAGGGAAGTCCTTACGGAGCGGGTAGCCTTCCTCATAGTTCTCCGGCATCAAGATGCGGCGCAGATCCGGGTGACCCTCGAAGCTGACGCCGAACATGTCGTAGACTTCACGCTCGAGCCAGTTCGAGGCGCGCCAGACGCCGAACACGCTTCCCAGTTTCGGGCGATCAGCGGGCACCTCCGCCTTGATCCGCAGTGGGCGCGCCTGCTCGGTTGACCAAAGCTGATAGACCACCTGTATCGGCCGACCGCCCCCCAGGTCGAGCCCCGTCACGTCCTTCAGCATGTCGTAGCCCTGAGAACCGCGAAGATAGCTCAGGATCTCGACGCTACGGCTCGCATCGATGTAGACGACGGGATCCCTGGCTGCATCGAGCTCGACGCCCCGGATCGCGTCGCCGAACCTGGTGCGCAGCTCCTTGATGTCTGCCCGCTCCACAGTTCCTACAGCCACTCTCTTCATTCGCTCCAACTAGTGCTCGCGACTTCGCCGATCGGACGCACGCCTTGCCGCATGCGAGTCGATCAGCTGACCAGCCACGGGCAGCTCGCCCGGTCCGACTCCCTACTCTTTGCGGTCGCCGGGTCGAAGGATGGGAGAAGAGCTCTCGAGACCGCTGACCCGATTCTGGAACGTCGAGTTCCCGAACGGCCCCGCGATGAGCTCAACCTCCTCCGCTGGCAGATGGGGCTTCCCCGCTCGCTCGGGATCTTCCTCCCGCGAGCGCAGGTCCGCTATCGATTCGCCCTTGATCTTCTCCTGGATCATCAAGAGCGCGTAGAGGAGGCCTTCGGGTCGTGGCGGGCAGCCGGGCACGTACACGTCCACCGGAACGACCGTGTCGATGCCTTGCACCATCGTGTAGTTGTCGAATACGCCGCCCGTCGAAGCGCACGCTCCCATGCTGATGCACCACTTGGGCTGGGGCATCTGGTCCCAGATGCGCCGCATCACAGGAGCTATCTTGTAAGGGACGCGACCCGCCACGATCAACACGTCCGCCTGCCTGGGCGTGTAGGCCAGGCGCTCCATTCCGTAGCGTGCCATGTCGTATTTGGATGCGGCAGTCGCCATCATCTCGATGGCACAGCACGCCGTCCCGAACGGCATGGGCCAGAGGCTACCCCGCCGGGCCCAGCTGATCAGGTCATCGAGGCGCGTGACGATCCAGTTGCGCGGGATCTCCGTCTCTACATGGCGGCGCTCAGCGCCGACGTTGCTCTTCTCTCTGTTTGCCATCTATCCTTCACACCGCGTTGCTGGCATACCTCTCCCGCACGGGCCCCGGCTCCCAGTCATTCCCATTCCAGTGCGCCCTTCTTCCATTCGTACAACAGACCTACGATCAGCAGCACCAGAAAGACGAGGATCGCGAGATACCCGAAGAGGCCCAGCCGCCGCGCCACCGCACCCCAGGTGAACAGGAACACCACCTCCACATCGAACAACAGGAACAGCATCGCCACCACGTAGTACTTCACGGCGAAACGCTCCCGCGTGTCGCCGATTGCCGGAATCCCCGACTCGTAAGGCTGGCGCTTGACGTGCGTAGGTCGGTAGTGGCTGAACAGGTGGGATCCGATCACCAACAGCGCGGTAACGCCCAGGCTCACGGCGAAGATCATCAGAACGGGTACATACTCCCGCAGCATCCTCGGAGGGCTCCTCGGCTCCTGTACCCAAAACCCGTGAAAATGCTCACGAATGGACGCAGCATAATAACACGGCACCTTGCCCTGTCAATAGAAAAAAACAGCTTGATCCGGCCCTCGGCACGGCTATATTCCGGACCCATTCCCAGCGCTCCGCACAACCCCGACCCGGAGTACACATGAGCATCAAGAGTGACCGCTGGATACGGAGAATGGCGCAGGAACACGGCATGATCGAGCCCTTCGAGGAACGACAGGTCCGCGAAGGCGCCATCTCGTATGGGCTCAGCTCCTACGGCTATGACATGCGGGTCGCCCGCTCGTTCCGCATCTTCACCAACGTCAACAGTGCCATCGTTGACCCGAAGCAGTTCGACCAGCGGTCGTTCGTCGAGTTCGAGGGCGACGTCTGTATCATCCCGCCCAACTCCTTCGCTCTGGCCACCTCGGTCGAGTACTTCCGCATCCCGCGCAACGTGATGACCATTTGTGTGGGTAAGTCGACATACGCGCGCTGCGGCATCATCACCAACGTGACGCCTTTCGAGCCGGAGTGGGAAGGGCATGTCACGCTGGAAATCTCCAATACCACGCCGCTACCAGCAAAGATCTATGCCGGCGAGGGGATCTCGCAGGTGCTGTTCTTCGAATCGGACGAGGAGTGCCAGATCAGCTACGCGGACCGCAAAGGCAAGTACCAGAAACAGGTCGGCGTGACGCTCCCGAAGCTGTGAGGGGCAAGGTCTCCAGGTTCCGCCCCTTCAGTCTCGGCCCCTTGACGGCAGAACCGCGGCCGGCCACTGCCTCCAGGTCGGCTTGTCCGCTGCGTTCGCTACGCTGAGCCCGAGCCGGAAGGCGAAGCGGCCCTGCTGCACGCCGCCTCGGAGATCGGCATCGGCCTTCAATTCGTCGCTCGGCTGCTGGTAGTCACGTTCTCTGTACTCCGCCAGCTTTCGCCGGCCCCAGCCGGGCATGCGCCCCACGTAGTCGAGACCGTGCCCCACGTAGGCGACCGGTATGCCGACCTCCAGAAAGCTCAGCTGGTCCGATCGGTACAGGTAGCCCAGCTCCGGAGAAGGATCTCCGCGAAGGCGCAGATCCTCCGCCTCCGCCGCCACGGCCGCGATCGACTCAAGGCTCGAAGTCTCCGACCCGATGACCGCCACGTCCTCCGTCGGGCCCCACAGGTTGACCCCATCCAGATTGATGTTGGCCACCGTGCGCTCCAGTGGGACAGCGGGATCCTCCACATAGGTTCTCGACCCCAGGAAACCCGGCTCCGCCGCTGTGACTGCCAGGAACAGGATCGAGCGAGCTGGACGCGGTTCGAGTCGGGCAAACGCCTCGGCCAGGACCAGCAGCAGCCCTGTGCCTGACGCGTTGTCATAGGCGCCATTATAGATCGAGTCCGAGTCGACGGCCGGCCCGATCCCCAAGTGGTCGTAGTGCGCCGTGAAAACCACGACCTCTGCCGCACGCTGCAGATCGCTGCCCCGCAACAGCCCGGCCACGTTCACACCGCTGAAGCGACGGACGTCGCCGCTCACACTGGCCGATACCGTCACACCGGTGCTGATCGGCCTGAATCTCTCCGACCGCGCCGACTCGAGCAGGGTCGCGAAGTCGAGACCCGCCATCGCAACCACCTGCTCGGCCGTCTCCTGGCTCAGCCACACCTGCACGCCGACTGGCGGGGTTCCCCCTGCCTGCTCGAGCCAGATCTCTTCCCCACTCCGCCTGCTCTCCAGCACATTCCAGCCATAGCCCGCCAGCTCGCGCGTGTGAATCAGAATGGCACCGCAGGCACCTCTGCGTGCCGCTTCCTCAAGCTTGTAGCTCTCCAGGCCGTAGTACGTCAGTGTATCACCGCGAAAGCGGCCGGGCAGCGCCTGACCCGGGTCATTCGGCAAGATCAGCAGAAACTTGCCGCTCACATCCACGCCCTTGTAGTCGTCCCAATCGTGCTCCGTTGCGCTGATCCCGTATCCGACGAATATGAGTTCACCTTCCTCGCGCACCGCTTCCTCAGGCTCACCCGAGCGGGCCACGAACTCCGAACCGTAGCCTGGCTCCAATGCCGCCCCACCCCGCGCTCGGAACGCTAAGCGTGTCCGCGGGCGCATCGCCGCCAACGCCACCGGCTGCAGATAACTCGAGTCCCCCACCGCCGGCTGCAGGCCCGCGAGCTCGAACTGTGTCGAGATATACAGCGCCCCTAGCTCCGACCCACGACTGCCCGGACGGCGCCCTTCAAGAAGGTCACTGGAGAGAAAGCGAATCGAGGCTTCCAGCGCCTCGGGAGTGATCGCGGCCAGACCGGTCGCTGCCTCATCCCTCCCGCAGCCCGCCACCGCCAGGGCTGCCAAAGCCATGAGCGACAGCAGGCTTCTCGTCATCGGCCTCCATCCGACCCCGGCAAGGCCTCCGGCCGATCGACCGCCTGAACGTAGTAGCGGCCATCCTCACTGTCGTACTCCCCCAGCACGACCACTGCGCCGAACGGAATCTCATCCCCGCGCGTCTTGCAGAACACCATGTGCAACGTCTCGTCTTCGTCCATCACTTGGGCGCGCCCCGCCCGATAATCCAAGCTCACCGTACGGCTGACAACACGACCCACACGCCCGCTCAAATCCGCAGCACCCCACCGCACCGCCTTGATCACCGGGAAGTGACGCTCAAGAACGCGGCCCAGCCCGCGCGTCACGAAAGCCGCCAGCAGTAGCGTGAGCACAAGACCCGGCAAGAAACCCGACTCCTGTGCTGTGGGCCAATAGTCGTGCAGAGCCCCGTTCACGGTGAGCCCGATCACCGCGAAGGCGAGCCCGAAGATACGGACCACGGAATGACCCGACACCCGTTGCACACCGAGCCGCTGGCCCAGGGCCACCCCGACTCGGGCCAGCACATCCAGTCGCGTCAGCGAAAGCGCCGCCAGCAGCAGACCGGCCAGATACGGCCAGTTGTACCACCGGAGCAGGAAGAGCAGATAGCTCACGCCCTAGGATCCCGACCGCTACGGCCTTGAGGGTGGGCTCGATGACGTGTGAGATGTGCTGAGAAAAGACGCCAATTTACAAAGGCTTACATGCCTGGAGCTCACGCGAAACCTCAGCGAGCCATCCCTGCCCCCGGCCCGCCTCGACCCGCGGACAGAGGGGAACGGGCGCGCACAACTGCCGCGCCCGTCCACCAGTCGGTTCAGCGCTTCAGCTCCTTTAGAGCCGCGATCGTCGAGCGTACGTGTTCGGCCGACTTGTTCAGAGCAGCCCGCTCGTCGTCCGTCAGCTGCACTTCGACGATCTGTTCGATCCCGCCACGCCCGAGCTTACACGGGACACCCAGATACGTGTCCTTGATGCCGTACTGGCCTTCCATCCACGCGGCGCAGGGGAGAATGCGCTTCTTGTCCTGCACAATCGCCTTCACCATCTGCACGACCGCTGCAGACGGTGCATAGTACGCACTACCCGTCTTCAGGTAGCCGACGATCTCGGCGCCACCCTTACGAGTGCGTTCGATCAGGCCGTCGATCTCCTGCTGATCGAGGAACTGCGTCAGCGGTATACCGCTGATGCACGTGTAACTGGTCAGCGGCACCATCGTATCGCCGTGGCCACCCAACACCAGCGTCTGAATGTCCTCGACGCTGACTTTGAGCCGCTCGGCGATGAAGGTCCGGAAGCGAGCCGTGTCCAGGACGCCAGCCATGCCGAACACACGATTGGCGGGGAACTTCGTCGTCTCCTTCGTCACGTAGCACATTACGTCCAAGGGATTCGAGACGACGATGACGATCGCCTTTGGGCAGGCTTTGCGGACGCCCTCGGCCACACTGCGGACAATGTCCGCGTTGGTCGCCAGCAGGTCATCCCGGCTCATCCCTGGCTTGCGCGGAACACCGGCGGTGATGACGACTAGCTCGCTGTCCTTTGCCTCAGCGTAGGAGTTCGTCCCGATCACCTGCGTATCGAAGCCGTCGACCGGGCCGGACTCGAACATGTCCAGCGCCTTGCCCTGAGGAATGCCTTCGAGAATGTCGACGACAACGACCTGACGGGCGAGCCCCTCTTTCGCCAGCTGGATGGCCAGGGTCTCGCCCACGTGACCTGCGCCCACAACAGTGATCTTTTCTAGCATAGCGGACTCCCGATCCCCCGCGACGGCCCGGGACGGCCAGTAGGCTCACCGGCCGCCCGCCGAGCGCTTGCGGGCTTTAGCGTGTGAATGGGGCTAGCTCTGTTAAAAGACTTCGCGGCATGCAACGTATAGTCGTGGCCACGGCCAGGCAAGAGAATCGAGGTCTCTCTCGAGGGGTCGGCGCCCCAAGGATCAGCCGGCCGTGGGCGGGTTTGGAATGGTTCCATCCAGCCACACCTCCTCGCCATCGGCGTAGCGCTCCCGCTTCCAGATGGGCACCTCCCGCTTCAGCCGCTCGATCACCTCTCTCGAGGCCTTGAACGCGGCGTCACGGTGCGGTGCGGCGACCGCGATAGCGACGCTGATCTCTCCGACGGCGAGCTCTCCGATGCGGTGGACCACCGCTATGTCGCCGATCTCGAACTGCGCCGAGACATCCTTGCAGATGCCCGTGAGCTTCTGGCTGGCCATCTCTGCGTAGGCCTCGTACCTGAGGCCGGTCACAGGGCGGCCTCCGTCATGGTCTCTCACCACTCCGCTGAACAGCAGAACCGCGCCGTCGGCGTCGCGCCGAACGTGCTGCATCATCTCCAAGATGTCGATCGGGGCAGCCGTGATCACGCAGTACATTCAGCCTCCCGCGACGGGCGGTATGAATGCGATCTCATCTCCATCGGCAAGCACGGTGTCGCCGGGGGCGTACTCGTGGTTGACCGCTACGACAAGCGCAAGAGGCAAAGCATCCGCGCCCGGCCGCGTGCGCACCACTGCGATGAGCTCGGCCAACCTGGCGCCCGGGGGGAGCTCGAGCTCCAGTTCCCCCGTTCCCAGGATCTCTCGGTAGACCGCGAAGAACAGGCACTTCACTCGTAACACGCCGATCACACACCTCACAGAGATCCCGAATCCTAGCTGCGGCTGCGCCGGCTCTGCAAGCAGCAGGCCGCCGCGGCGTCGGCCTCAGGACCCCGAGGGCGCGCTCTCGAGTTGCAGGAGGAACTGCCCTATGGAGGGGTGGTAGCGGAGGGTCGAGCAGCGAACCCGCGTCCGCTCGCCATCCCGCCTGGCTGAGATCGCCAGGTGGCCGCGGAACGTGTGAAAGCGGGCGTAGCCCTCGCCCTCCTCGACCAGCGAGCCCGAGTAGCCCGAGCTCGCGTCGCTGAAATATCTCTTCGCTAGATCGATTACTTCTTCTGGTGACAGGGGAACCAGAGCCTCTCTCGTCATCTGTTCCTACCTCTGCGCAAGACGACCAGCGGCCGCTGCAGGTCCGGCGGGGGAAGACGGGCGGCGCGACCTCTACTCGCTTCGCCCGTGAGTGCTCGCCTCACTTGCAACTTGGGCCCGGAAGTTCTTCGACGGCTTGAACACCGGAACGGAGCGTGCCTCCACCCGTACCGGATCACCGGTCCGTGGGTTGCGCGCGACGCGCGATCGTCTGTTGCGCACCTTGAAGGTACCGAACCCGCGGATCTCGATGTGATGCCCATCCGCCAGCGCTTGCCGGACGGCATTCAAGAAGCCATCCACGACCGCAGCGCAGTCCTTCTTCGTGATCCCGGGCCCGATCGCCTGCGCGACCTGTTCGACCAGATCGGCTTTGGTCATCCCTTCCTCCAGCAATCGATAGAACGAGAACGCCCGAACCGTACTACCAGCTACGCCGCCTCACGCGTCCAGCTAGCGGTAGCGGAGTAGATACATCAGCCGCGGCCCCCGATCCAGCCCGCTTTCAGACCAGACATCGCTCAGGGACGCCGCGGCGCCGCCCCACCTCGATGCCCAACGGGCCAACGAAGTCAGAAGGTCGAGCCATGTCACACGGCGTTCCTCACGCATGACCGTTCGCGGCTCCGGCCCAAGGCCCGCCATGTTGCCCGCCATTGCGATGGCATCGACCAAATCACCTTCCGAGTCCACCAGGCCGTACTCAACGGCCAGTCGGCCCGACAGCAAGCGGCCATCCGCGATGCTGAGCACGGAATCGCGTGACATGCCACGCTCGTCCGCGATCACCTCGAGGAACTGGCCGTATACGTCGTCAACCACCTCCTGCAACAGCGCCCGCTCGGCCTCGGTCAGCTCGCGGTACGGCGAACCGAGGTCCTTGTGCTCGCTGCTCTTGATCACCTCGAAGCGCACGCCCACCTTCTGCAGGAGCTCCTGCGCGTTCGGGAACTCCATAAGTACGCCGATCGAGCCGATCAGCGAGCCCGGCATTGCCAGGATAGTGTCCGCGCCCAGAGCGGCGTAGTAGGCGCCCGAGGCGCCGACCGACCCGATGACCGCAACCACCGGGTACCCCTCCTCGCGCACCCTGGACAGGCGGCGATAGACCGTCTGTGACGGCGCGACCTCCCCGCCCGGCGAATCGACCCAGAGCACGAACCCCTTCACCGAACTGTCGTCCCGGTAGTCCCGCAGATCCCTCAGCACCCGGTGGTTCTCGGTGATCAGCCCCCGCAGCGGCAGCACAGCGATCCGATCGCGCCCCAGCACGGCCGCGCCGTCGCCCGGGGCGGCGGTATAGACGATCAGCAGCAACCCGGTCGCGAACAGGAGCACGACTCCAGCGACGATCAGGACTACCCACCAGCCTCGGGGACCCTTCTTGCGAGCTTCCATTTGCCTGAGGCCGAGCACTCCGACGTGCCGTCAAGAACTATCGAAAACGGGGAGGAGATGGGCGCCTAAGTTAAAGTGTCAGAACGACTAAGTCAAGGTCGGCACCGACGCTTTTCTCAGCAGCGCCACGAACTCGTGGAACAGGTACCGGCTGTCGTGCGGCCCCGGCGCCGACTCCGGGTGGTACTGGACAGCCAGCAGCGGAAGCTCCCGGTGCCGTAGGCCCTCCAGCGTACCGTCATTGAGGTTGATATGCGTGGCCACGAGGTCCGGGGCTCCCGGGACGCTGTCACCGTCGGCACGCACCGCAAAACCGTGGTTCTGCGAGGTGATCTCGACCCGCCGGGTAGCCAGGTTGTGCACCGGGTGATTCCCGCCCCGATGGCCGTAGAGCAACTTGAAGGTCTCAGCGCCGAAACCCCGGGCGACCAGCTGGTGGCCCAGGCAGATGCCGAAGACGGGAACCTCCGCACCCGCCAGCGCGCCGATCAGCTCTCCCACCCCGGGCACCACGCCCGGGTCGCCGGGTCCGTTCGAGAGGAACACCCCGTGTGGCCGCTCGGCGAGAACCTGTTCCACCGGGGTCGTCGAGGGAACCACCGTGAGCTCGCAACCCAGCTCAGACAGCAGCCGCAGGCTTCGCCGCTTGACGCCAAAGTCGTATACGGCCACCCGGAACCGGGGGGTCCCCGCGGCCGGTACCGAGTACGGCTCGCCCGTGGTCACGACCCGCGTCAGATCGAGCCCGGTCATCGCTGGGTGATCGAGGACACGCCGGAGGATCTCGTCAACTCCCAGCTCGTCGCGCGCAATCGCCGCACGCATCGCGCCCTCCGAGCGGATATGACGCGTGAGTTTGCGCGTGTCTACGCCCTCGATGCAGCAGATGTCGTGCCGTGCCAGGTAATCGACCAGCCCCGTCTCCGCCCGCCAGCTGCTGTAGCACGGGCTGAGCTCGCGCACCACCAGCCCCGCAACCCAGGGCCGCGCCGCCTCGTTGTCGGCCGCGGTGACCCCGTAGTTGCCAATCAGCGGGGCGGTCATCGTCACGATCTGACCCGCATACGAAGGATCGGTCAGGATCTCCTGGTAGCCCGCCAGGCTGGTGTTGAACACGACCTCGCCCAGTGCCACCTGATCATCGCGGCCTGCCAAACAGCCTCGGAACACGGTCCCGTCTTCCAGCACCAACAGCCCGCTTCGCCTCTCCGACCGCGTTGCGTTAGGTTGGGAAGACATGCGAACCTCAGACTCCAGTCATCTGGTCTATATCCACGCGGACGAGTCCTGTCTCGGGGTTCAGTTCAGCGGCCAGCCGCGACCGGGCGGGGCCGCCGGCATCATCGAGCGATTCGACGAGCGCCGTGGCTGGTACCGGCGCGACTACTTCGTTTCCGACCCGGACACCACCAACCAGCGCATGGCCATCCGCAGCGCCCTCGAGGGGCTGAGGGCGCTGAAGCAGCCCTGCCGCGTCGTCTTCCACTCCGACAGCAACTATCTGATTCAAGCGATGACGACCTGGATCTTCGACTGGGCGAGGCGTGGTTGGCGGCGCAAAGGCGGCCCGATCGAGAACCTCCAGCTGTGGGCCCGGCTCGTGACGGTGGCCGCGCGCCATCAGATCCAGTGGCGCTGGGTACGCGGCCACGCCGGTGACCCCAAGAACGAGTACGTCAACTCGCTCGCCGTGCAGGCGGCGCGCCACCAGAAAACCTCCAGAGGCCTCGTCGAGTCGGGGTTCGACACCTGGCTCGAAGCCCAGCAAGAGACCGGCCGCTTCCTCGATTTCTATGATCTACCGCCCGAGATCGAGTTCATGCCCCACCCGAAACCTCCCGAGCCGCCGACCCTGCCTTGACACGAGAACGGCCCGGTCGCCCGGGCCGCCGCTTGGCCATGCTCCTCAGTCGCCGCCTCCCGGCGGCGTCTCGCCCTCCTCGCTTCCCTCGGACGGGGGAGGTGGCTCACCGAGCTGGAGACCCTCCGGCGCCGCCTGCTGCTCTCGCTCGAGCAGCGGCGTCGGCGCCTCCTGTGCCGGCGGTGCGAACTGCCCCTCGAGCACCGAGGTGGGCGCGCGCGTGCGCGCCGAGAGGATCGCCAGCAGGAGAGCGAGCCCCATGAACAGCCCGCCCGTCACCCAGCTCGCCTTGGTCAGCAAAGTCGCCGCCTGCCGGCCGCCGAGGAACGTATCCGTCGACGATGAGGCGCCCCCGAACTCTGCGGCGAGACCGCCGCCCTTGCCCGACTGCAGTAGCACAACCAGGCAAAGCAACACCGCGTCCAACAAGAGCAGCATGAGGACGAAATTGTACACCGCTAGCCCTTCCGTTCTACACTGGTCTCCAGCGCCGCTTGTCGTCCCTGGAACCGCCGAAGTATAGACACCCTGCGGGGCCTGTCAACGCCAGGCCGCCTGGCAGATCTGGGCGAAATCACTGGGACTCAGGCTCGCACCCCCGACCAGCACGCCATCGATCTCAGGCGCCGCCAGCAGCTCCTCGATATTCTCCGGCTTGACGCTGCCCCCGTAGATGATCGGGATCGCCCCCGCCGTCGCTGCGCCGACCCGCTCGGTCAACAGGGCGCGGATCAGCGCGTGCACCTCGTTCGCGTCCTCCGCGCTCGCCGTGCGCCCGGTGCCGATCGCCCAGACCGGCTCGTAGGCCACGACGACCCCCTTGGTCTGGTCAGCCTGCAGTCGGCTGAGCCCGATCTCCAGCTGTCGGCTCACCACCGACTCCACTTCCCCACGATCGCGCTCCTCCAGTAGCTCGCCCACGCAAAAGACGGGTGTGAGACCCTCCGCCGCGATGGCGGCCACCTTGCGCGAGACGTCTGCGTCCGTGTCGCCGAAGACATGCCGCCGCTCCGAGTGGCCCGCGATCACGAATGCTGCCCCGGCATCCTTCGCCAGAGGTGCGGATATCGAGCCCGTGAACGCGCCGGACG
>CANPVY010000105.1 GCA_947581845.1 uncultured bacterium
GATCCCGCGGGCACCGTGACAGCGGTCATCACGTCGGACGACTCGCCGGAGATCGCGGCGCCCAACGGGCTCACCTTCGACCCGGACGGGCATCTGCTGGCGGTGGATCACAGCAGCGGCAAGCTACTCAGGATCGAGGATGGCGGCGTCTCGGTGCTGGCGGAAGGACTCGGCGGCGGTGACGGACTCGAGTTCGCGCCGGACGGCACGCTCTACGTGACCGACGTGAGCGGCGGTCGCGTGCTGCGGGTGAGCTTCGGCCCCACAGGCGCGACGGTGGACGAGCTGACGCGGGTGAGCCGCGCGGCGGACCTGGGACTGGACGCGGCACGGGGGCGGTTGCTGATCCCGCAGCTGCAGGAGAACTCGGTCACAGTGGTCCGGATGCCCTGAGCGCAGGCCGCCGCCGACCGGGCACTTGACCTCGCGGCTGTTCGCTATTAGGTTATTGTTCGTTAAAAACCGAACAAAGCCTATAAAGCGAACATGCCCAGGTCGAGAGTGTACGATTTCGAGAGAGCTCTGGCGAAGCGCTTGCCGGAGATTCTGCAGTCTCTGGGCGGCATCCAACAGGTCAGAGTCGCTGACCGGAAACCGGCAACGGACCGACCATTCGACCTCGATGTACGTGCCCGCGTGGCTGGTCATGATTTGCGCTTGCTGGTCGAGGCAAAGTCTTACCTGAACTCCGCTGTTGTCGCTGAAGCGATCTCTCACCGCGACCTGTTGTCAACGAGCGACAGGCAGCTCTACGTGCTGGCCGTCCCGAGAGTGGGGGAGAAATACCAGGGATCGCTGCAGGCGCACCGGATCAATTACGTGGACCTGGCTGGAAACGTCCTGCTCCAAGCTCCGGGCGTGTTGATCAAGGTCGAAGGTAAGAGACTCCCGGACCATCTCCGCCCTCTGAGGAGGAAGAATCCGTTTGCCGACAAGGCCTCACTGATTCTGCGAGTCTTGCTGAGTCGGCGACAGCGGGCCTGGGGAGTGAGGGAGCTGGCGCAGGAAGCGGGAGTGTCCGTGGGCTGGACCTCGGAGACGATAAAGGCACTCGAGGAGCGCTACTACGTGAGCCGCGATCGACAGGGGAACGTTGTACTTGAGGATCCCGTGCTGGCGCTCGAGGACTGGTCTGGCTTCTACTCATACAGGAAGAACCGGATCGTATCGTTCCTGGCTCCCTCTGGAGATGCAGGAGCACTGCTTGAGGCTGCGAGCCGGGCTATCGAGGATGCTGGACTCGCGAAGGCGCACGCCGTGACATTGCCGGCCGCCGTGAATGTTCTCCTTGGGTACGTCCGAGTCAATCAGTTGCATATGTATGTGGCGGCCGAGTCATTTGATTCAGCCATCCGGGAGCTACCCTCCGTACTCGATCTGGAGGAGGTGAGTGGTGGAGGCAACTTCCATCTCCTCAGCCCGTATTACCGCAATTCGGTGATGTTCGGAGTCCAAGAAAAGAACGGTTATCGGCTCGTCTCAGACCTGCAGCTGTACCTGGATCTCTACCACTACCCGGTGCGGGGAAGGGAAGCGGCGGAGCTGCTGCTACAGAAGCGGATCGGCCCGTTCTTGGGTCTGGATTCGTCGGACTATCGCACTCTGGTTTCCGCATGACCGGGACCGGCGAGCGGCAGGCCTTCCTGGTGGCGGTGCAGGCGCTGCAGTCCTACATGCAGGATCTCGTTATCGTCGGTGGCTGGGTGCCGACGATCTACCATCACTGCTACGCAGACCCGGCTCCCGATGAAGAGCCTCCCGGCACTACGGAATTGGACGTTGTCTTGCCACCCGCTCTACCGGCTGGCCGGCGCCCGTCCTTGCACGACCTCCTCATCCATGCTGGATACCAGCCAATCACCTCATCAGTCGTGGGGGAGGCTCGTCCGCGCCTCAAATTCGAGCGAGCGTTGGCCAAGGGTTTAACCAGTGAGGTAGAGTTGCTCACTCCAGCGAGAGGTGGGCGCCGAGGCATCGTCGGGATTGCGGGTCAGGAAGGTGTACGCAAAGGGACTTACGTGGCAAAGGCGACACGTGCGTGCGAAGCGAGCCAAGGACCTCGCTTATCTCGTTGACATGATCAGCAGGTATCCATCGCTTCGACAAGAAGTGCTCGCCGAGCTGCCGGACTTGTTTGCAAGTTACCCGCGCAAGTGGCATCGAGATTTCCGAAACGGCCTGGCTCAGGCTTTCAGTGGACCCGCAAGTGCGGGCTCTCGAATGGTCGCAGAGCAGCTGACAAGTGCCGGTCTGGCGCAAGGTTCCGCGGCAGAAGAAGGAGTTCGCGTCTATGCCGTCGTCGCTGGGTTCTTGCGTCAGCTCGAGGAAGCTCGCCGCGATTCCTACCGGCAGCCTCGATCATGACATCGCTTCCCGGCGGTATCCTGGTGTGGGCTGGCGGCGTGCATCTTCCTGGCCTTCTGGGTCGACTGGCGCGTGTGGGCTACGGGCAGCGCGCTCGTGCTGGGCGGCCTCGCCGGCATGCGCTGGCGCGCCGCCGGGTCGGGCGTGGGAGTACGCGCTGAGGGGGTCGACCGGTGAGCTTCGACCGACCCCCTACACCGTACTAGGGCCAGAGCGGTGCCGCGTCGAGGCGCGTGAGCTGGTGCAGCTGATCGAACGCCTGGTCCAGCGTTTCGCCGCCGGCGCTCTCGCTGTCTCTGCCGCGCCGGGCCTGGGCGTGCCAGCGTAGCCCCCAGGTTACCTGCCACCCGTCGTCGCGGAGCTGCTGCATCAGCTCGCGCCAGTGGCAGCCGCTCTCGCAGCGCAGCGAGAGGATCGCCTGGAACGTGGCCTTGAGCAGCTCGGCTTCGTGCTCACCCAGGTCCAGGGACGGCGGCAGCTCGACTTCTATCGTTCTGGGCGTGGTCATCACCTCACCTCACTTCGTTGCCGGGCTTACGCCTCACAGCCCGTACATCGCGACGATCTCTTTCTTGCCTTTTCCGAGGATGTCGTACTTCTTGCCGATCTTGGTGAACGCCTCGATGGCCCGGTCGAGATGCTCTTGCTCGTGGGCCGCCGACAGCTGCGTGCGGATGCGCGCCTGCCCCTTGGGAACGACGGGGAAGGAGAAGCCGATCACGTAGATCCCCTCGTCGTACAGATCGCGCGCGATGTCCTGGGCGAGCTTGGCGTTGTACAGCATGACCGGAACGATCGGGCTGTCACCGGGCCTGACGTCGAAGCCGGCCTCGCTGAGCAGCTTGCGCCAGTACTTCGTGTTCCACTCCAGCTTGTCGCGCCGCTCGGTC
>CANPVY010000106.1 GCA_947581845.1 uncultured bacterium
CGTTCTATCACTGGATCGGCGTCATCTTTGGCGTTCTCTTCCTCGCTCTCCTCATGGCGGCGGGCGCGGTCACGTTCGTGCAGCGGCGCCGCGTGAAAGGGCCCCCGCGGGACGGCTGGCTCACCGATGAGCTGGTCCGGCAGATCATCGACCAGGGTAGGCTGAGCAGCCGGCAGGTGCCCGAGGGCGCCCTCGATATGGAAGAGATCGCCCGAGAGGAGGAGCGATTCTGGTCGGAGAGCTGGGACGAGCCTGACCGCTACTGGGAGTGAAGCGCCCGTGCCGGACGCCCGTTCAGGCGTCGAGGGCCCCGAGGATTTCGGCGTCGTCGGGGAACCGGCCGACGCGCTTCTTGGAGAAGATCAGCTCGCCGTCCCGGTGCACCTCGAAGACGCCGCCACTCCCTTCAATGAGCTCGATCTCGATATCGTCGTAACGTTCGCGCAGTAGGTCCGCCAGCCTGGCGGCGCGGGGTTCGTATTTTCAAACGACGCAGTATTCGATACTCACGTGCATGGGCCGGCCTCCATTCGATGTCGGAATGCCTCTCTGTTGACCCGTTGGGCGGGTCGATCTAATTTGAGTTTCGGTCTTCCATGTTGGCAAGCGATGCGGTGCCCGGTCGGTGCGGTCGGGAGGAGCACGGTTTCGTCCAAGGCACCATAGGCCTCAAATGCTCGATTTCCTGAAGAGGATCTTCAATAGCTCGGAACGGCGCGCCGGCAAGGGAACGGCGGCTGTCATGGCCAGTGAGGATCTGGGCCGTATCGAGGAGGAGCTGGCGAAGATCGGGCACGGCTACGAGGCGGCACGGCTGCTGAACCGCGCGGGCGATCTCTACCTGGTGAAGGGTGACCGGCAGAGCGCCCTGAAGCGGTATGGCGATGCCATCGACGCCTACCTGCAATCGGGCGAGTACGATAATGCCATGGCGGTCTGCCGGAAGATCATTCGTGTCGTTCCAGAGGTGATTCGCACCCGCCGTACGCTGGCCTGGCTCTGCCTGGGCAAGGGCTTTTTGGAGATCGCACGCGAACACATCGAGGCGTACACGAGCGCGTCCATCGAGGCCAACTTGGAAGGGTTGGCGGTTCAACACCTGCAGCTGATGTCCCAGTACGTGGAGCGCGCCGACTTCCGCGAGTTCCTGGCTGACAAGCTCGCCGAGCTGGGCGACAAAGAGGCGGCCGAAGGGGTGCGTGCGGGCAGGGCGAGCGAGGGTGTCAGGGCCGCAGGATGGCAGACCGTGGTATTCGCGGCGATGCTCACGCCGGAGGAGCTTCGTCGGGCCGCTGACTCGGGTATCGAGATTCAGGCCCCCACGGAGGCGGTGGCGGGCGACGAATTCGAGCAGCTGCTGTTCGACCCCGACACGGCCAAGGGCTCGCGCGGTAGAAGCGAGCAAGATTCAGAGGACGCCGAAAGCGGGGAGGATGGCGACAAGGACTGACGGCAAGGCCTTTTCCAGCGTTTCCGCACTGAACCCCCATCCAAGAACGCACTCCCAACTACCTCGCGCACTCGTCGCGCCCGCGCGCAGGGACGACGCTGACGTGCCTGTCGGCGGAGATGCACCTATAATGAGCGGCGATGGACGTGCGTGATGGCCCTCGTGCCGAAGTGCTTAAGTACATCCGAGACGGTCCTCGCGCCGGGCCGGAGGATTTCGAGCACCTGGCTCTGCAGGTCTTCGGGTATCAGTTCAGCGAGAACGAGCCCTATCGTCGGTTCTGCGAGCGGCGCGGTTCGACGCCCGATTCTGTGGCCCACTGGAGCGAGATACCGGCGGTACCGACGGCCGCGTTCAAGGAAGCGGCGCTGGTCTGCGGGGGGCCGGAGCAGGCTGAGATCGTATTCCGCACCAGCGGCACCACCCAGGGGCCGGGTCGCCGCGGGGCCCACTACGTCCGCGATCTCCGGCTCTACGAGGCGGCGGCGCTGCCCAATTTCCAGGCACACGTGCTGCCCGATGGCGCGCACTTGCGTATGCTCATCCTCGGGCCGCCCCTCGAGCTGGCACCCGACTCGTCCCTCACCTGGATGCTGGCTCGCGTGCGCAGGGAGTTCGGGACGCCAGATAGCGCTCACTTCGTGGACGACCGCGGGCTGTGTCTCGAGGAGCTGATCGCGGCATTGACTGAAAGCGAGGCAGGTGCGCGACCGGTCGCGCTGCTGGGGACTGCGGCGGCGTTCGCGCATACCGTTGAGGCACTGGACGAACGCGGGCGGCGTTTTCGGATGCCGCCGGGCTCCCGCATCATGGAGACCGGTGGTTTCAAGGGACGGCGTCGCGAGATCTCGAGGGACGAGTTATACGCGATGTTGGTCGAGTGGTTAGGCCTGTCCGAACTCTACTGCGTGGCCGAGTATGGCATGACCGAGATGTGCTCGCAGTTCTACGATAATGTGTTGCGTGAGCGGGCGCGTGGCCGCTCGCCGGACTTGCGCTATAAGGTCGTGCCGCCCTGGGTGCGCACTCAGGTGGTCGATGCCGAGACGCTGGAACCTCTGCCGGACGGTCGGCTGGGTGTGTTGCGTCACTTTGATCTGGCCAATCTGGACTCGGTGCTGGCGATTCAGACCGACGATCTCGGAGTCGCTGGGGATGACGGGTTCGAGATCGTCGGGCGTGCTGCGGGCAGTGAGCTACGTGGTTGCTCCATCGCCATGGACGAATGGCTGACGACACAACGCTAGACGGATACTGGCTGCCGATATCGCTCGGTCGCACGCCTCTCGGCCCGGAGCTGGAGACGGAGGAGAGGGTGTTCGGGCCTGGACACGTGCGGCTGCGGGTGGCCGATCTCACGCCTCACACGCTGCGGGAGGCCCTCGTCGCGCTACGCAACAACGCGCACGCCGTGCTTGCCGATCGGCCGGTGGCGGACATCGTCGGCACGATCGAGGCCGCTACAAGGCGCCTGGTCGAGCCGGGCGCGCCGCTGCGAGAGGAGCTGCTCTCCCTATTGCCGGGGCTCACCGGGTTCTCGCCGCAGATGATCGAGATCGGGCTGGAGCGGATGGGCGCCGGCTGGACGGCGGATGCGCTGCGCGGCGCGCTGCGGTCTGAGTTCGGAGACCTCGCTGTGCTCGATGATTTCCAGCCACGCGAGACGGGCGGATTCGAGCGGGCGTTCGGCCCTCGACTGACCGTTCACGTCTTCAGCGGCAACATACCAGGTGTATCGGTGACCAGCCTGATTCGCGCGCTCTGCGTGAAGTCCGCCAGCTTCGGAAAGACCGCGGCGGGCGAGCCGTACTTCGCCGCCTGCTTCGCGCGCGCGTTGGCAGAAGTCGACGCCGAGCTGGCGAGCTGCCTGGCTGTCAGCTACTGGCCGGGCGGTACGGAGGACCTCGAGGCGGTGGCCTTCTCGGAAGCGGAGGCGGTAGTCGCCTACGGAAGCGATGAGACCGTCCGCGATATCGCTGGTCGTATGCCACCTCAGGTACGTTTCATCGGCTACCCCAACCGTGTCGGCGCGGCGCTCGTCTCGCGAGCGGCGCTCAGCCGCAAGCGTGCCACCGCCCTTGCCGAAGGCGCGGCCCGCGACGTCATCACCTTCGATCAGCAGGGCTGCGTGTCGCCGCACACGATCTTCGCCGAGCGTGGCGGTCAGGTCAGCCCGCTGGATTTCGCCAGGCAGCTGGCGGGCGCGCTGGAGGAGCTTGCCGGGGAGATCCCGCGGGGCACGCTGTCGCCGGGCGAGTCCACGCTCATCCACCAGCTGCGTGCTCAGGCGGAGGTGCGGGGCGCCACCGTGCTGGCTGGCGCGCGGGGCACCGAGTGGACCGTGATCGTGGAGGAGCGGGCCGAGTTCCAGCCGTCGCCGCTCAACCGGGTGATCCACGTGTGTGAGGTGGAGGAGCTGTCGCAGG
>CANPVY010000107.1 GCA_947581845.1 uncultured bacterium
ATCGTGGTGCTCCCGGACATCCTGGCCAACGCCGGCGGGGTGACGGTGAGCTATTATGAGTGGGTGCAGAACAACGAGAACGAGCAGTGGGATGAGGACGAGGTCAACGGCAAGCTGAAGGTGAAGATGGAGCGGGCGACCAACGCGGTGCTCGCCAAGCAGAAGGAGATCAACGAGTCGCTCGATGCCCTGCAGGACGCGCGCAAGAAGCGCGGACTGGAGGGCGCGCCGCTCCAGCCGGTGGACTTGCGAATGGCCGCCTATGTGCTGTCCATCAGCCGGGTGGCCAACGTGACCCTGGAGCGCGGCATCTGGCCGTAGTCCTGGCACAGCGGGGCGGACCGGAGGCCCGGTCCGCCCCGCCAACGCAGGACGAGATACCAGGAGGGGACACTTATCGCACCAGCGCGGCCGCCCTGACCTCCGTCCGCTAAGCGTCTCCACGACTCGACCCTGCCGCCCATGTCGGAGCACGTGGGCTGTGGACAGCTGAAACGAGCACTATGGCAAGCACGAAGACCAAAGAGAGACCCAAGCCCTTCCTGTTCCCACAGTTCTGCAAGGCCTGCGGGCGCTGTATCTCGGCTTGCCCGAAGGATTGCATCGAAATGGGCACGGAGATCCACCCCGCCACGGGATTCACGCCGGTGGTCCTGGATCTCGAGGTCTGCAACGGCTGCGGACTCTGTCTGAGCGCCTGCCCTGAGCCCTACGGGCTCATGCCCGCTCCCGCCGACGTCGACCTCGAACTACTCGAACCGGAGACATTGCTCGGCGAGCGCGGGAGCACTGCTCCGACTCCCGAACCGATCCCGGATGTCCGGGTGCCGCTGCCCGAGCTCGAGACCATGATCCTGAAGGGGACTCATGCGTCCGCCGTCGGCGCCATTCTGGCCGGCTGCCGCCACTTCTTCGGCTACCCGATCACGCCTTCCACCGAGGGCGCGGAACTGCTGGCCAAGCTGTTACCGCAGCTGGATGGCGTCTTCGTTCAGGCCGTGAGCGAGGTGGCGACGGTGAACATGATCTACGGCTGCGGCGGTGCCGGGCTGCGATGCATGACGTTCACGTCCTCACCCGGCTTCAGCCTGATGCTCGAAGGCATCTCCTACATGATCGGTTCAGAGGTTCCTGGCGTCTTCTTCGATGTCATGCGCGGTGGCCCCGGCCTCGGCAACATCGGGCCGGAACAGGGCGACATCAAGCTGGCTTGCCGCGGACTCGGGCACGGCAACACCCATGCGGTGGTGCTCGCACCGTCTACACCGCAGGAGATGCTCGACCTGACCATGAACGCCTTCGACCTCGCCTTCAAGTATCGGAACCCGGTCATTCTGGTTAGCGACGGCTACCTCGGTCAGATGACCGGCCGCGTCCAGTTGCCGTCCTACATGATCAAGCCGGGTCTGCCCGAGTGGGCCGTCCACGGCGATGAAGCGCACCGTGGCAACTTGATCTGCTCGATCTTCCTCAGCGAGGCGGACCTCGAGCAGCACAACATCCACCTGCTCGAGAAGTACGACCAGATCATCCATGACGAGCAGCGGGCCGATCTCTTCCACTGCGAGGACGCCGAGTGGGTCATCGTCGCCTCCAACACACCGGCACGGATGGCGAAGGGTGCGGTGCAACAGCTGAGGGACCGCGGGGTCAAGGTGGGCTTGTTCCGGCCCATCACCCTCTGGCCCTTCCCGATCGACGCGCTGACCCGGCCGCTGCAGCGGGCCAGCGGGCTGATCGTGGTGGAGGCCGGGGCTGGCCAACTGGAGGACGAGCTACGGCTGGCCGCCAGCCACGCGGGGATCCAGGACATCCCGCCCATCCACCGCGTAAGCCACTACGGCGGGGTACTGCCGCAGCAGCAGGAAATCGTGGACACGGTCACCGCCCTCGCGGGGGGTATAGTATGAGCAGCGTCTTCTTCGAACGATTCGAGCGCCACGCCCACGGTGAGGGGCTGAAGGGCCACTCCACTCACTACTGCCCGGGCTGCGGTCACGGGCTGATCCACAAGTACCTCGCCGAGGCCATCGCTGAGTTGGGCGTGCAGGACCGCACAGTCGCCATCTCGCCGGTGGGCTGCTCCGTGTTCCTCTACTATTACCTGGATGTCGGCAACACCCAGGCCGCCCATGGACGGGCACCCGCCGTGGCCATCGGCCATAAGGTGGCCAACCCGAACGCCATCGTCGTCGCCTACCAGGGCGACGGCGACCTCGCCTCCATCGGCCTGGCCGAGATCATGCAGGCCTGCCAGATAGGGCTGCCCATGACCTTCATCTTCATCAACAACGCCGTCTACGGGATGACCGGCGGCCAGATGGCGCCCACCACGCTGGCAGGCATGAAGACGACCACCACACCCACCGGCCGCACCCGCCTCACAGGCGAGCCGCTCAAGATGGCCGAGATCATCGGCGCGATGGACGGGCCGGTCTACGTCGAGCGCTGCGCCCTCTTCGACAACAAGCAGCGGGTGCGGGCGCAGAAGGCCATCAAGAAGGCGCTGCGGCTTCAGGTGGAAGACAAGGGACTGAGCTTCGTGGAGATCCTCTCCGAGTGCCCCACCCATTGGAAGTTGACGCCTGCCGAGGCCGAGAAGTGGGTGAAGGAGAAAATGGTGCCGATCTTTCCACTCGGCGTCAAGAAAGACCTCGAGGCTGAGACGGAGAGATGGTTCAATCTCGACCCACCCCAATTCGACTCCGCCAGGGTCCTCGATGTCATCGGAGCCGTCAGCCGGGCACCCGCGCGATTCGGTGAAGCGTTCCCCTCTCATATCGATGCGAAGGACGTGGCCATCAAGTTCGCTGGCGCCGGTGGCGACGGTGCGCAGACCATCGCCATGCTCACGACGCGCACCGCCATCAACGAGGGGTTCGATTCCACTCACATCCCCAGCTACGGGCCTGAGTCGCGCGGCGGCACCTCCTATGCCGATGTCCACATCGCGACCGGCGAAGTACTGTCCCCAGCGTCGCCACAGCCACACATCCTGGTGGCCTTCAACCCGCCCAGCCTGGAGAAATTCGGCCCACACGTTCAGCCCGGCGGCATCATCATCTACGACAGCTCCGTCGTACCTACTCCTCCAGAGCTGGACCCGAACGTGCAGATGGTCGGAGTGCCCTGCGCTCAAATCGCCAAGCAGCTGGGCAAGGTCATGGTCAAGAACGTCGTGGCACTGGGCGCCATGCAGGCGGCGACCAACCTGTTCCCCAGGGAGAGTTTCCTGGCCACCATCCGGGATGCGCTCCAGAAACAGTCCGCCCTGCTGGCACTCAACGAAGAAGCTTTCGCCTGCGGCGGCACGGCCTACGAGGAGGCGACAAATGGGACCGGGGCCTGACGAGGTCCCCATAGCGCTGCTCACCCCGGACCCCCCAAAAAACGCTAGCCCATCGCTGTCCCGCACATTGAGGGAGGCATAGCCATGTTCATCGGCGTACCGCGAGAAACTCACCGCCTCGAGCACCGGGTCGGCCTGTCGCCCTACACGGTGGCTCGACTCACGCACTACGGGCACACCGTCGTGGTCGAGAAGGGCGCTGGCCGAGAGGCGATGTTCTTCGACAGTGAGTACGAGAAGGCCGGGGCACAGATCGTCTACAGCAGTGAGGAAGCCTACAAGCGCGCCGATATCGTCTGCCGCGTCGGTTTGCTCTCCAGCGAGGAGCTCGACCTCCTCAAGCGAGGTTTGATCATCTGTGCCTTCCACCACCTGGCCGTCGCGCCGCGCCGTAATGTCGAGCGCCTGATGGAACTCGAGTCCACGATCATCGGCTACGAGATCATCCAGGACAGGCACGGCGAGCACCCCATCCTCGCACCCATGAGCGAGATGGCGGGGCAGATGGCAGTGCATCTGGCCGCCCGCTACCTGCAGAACGACGTGGGTGGCCGGGGCATCCTCCTCGGCAACGTGCCCGGCGTCGCTCCACCCACCGTGCTGATCCTGGGCGCGGGATCCGTGGGGTGCTCGGCAGCGCGGCAAGCCCTGGCAAGTGGCGCACACGTCATCGTCGTCGACGAGGACCTCGGCACGCTCAGAACCGTAAGCCGCGAATTCTCGGGTCAAGTGGTGACCGCTGTCGCAGGCATGGCACAGCTGGAGAGGTTCACCGCCATCGCCGATGTGGTCATCGGGGCCGTCTTGATCCCGGGCGCGCCGGCGCCGGTCCTGGTCACCGAGGAGATGGTGAAGGCGATGAAACCCGGTAGCGTCATACTCGACCTCTCCATCGATCAGGGCGGCTGTGTGGCAACCAGCCGCCCCACGACCTGGGATGACCCCATCTTCACCGTCCACGACGTAATCCACTATTGCGTTCCCAACATGACCGCCAACATCGCCCGCACCGCCTCCCGCGCCCTGGCCAACGCCGTGCTGCCGACCCTCAGGGAGGTGTTGCGCAAAGGGCT
Source organism: uncultured bacterium (assembly GCA_947581845.1). Classification (GTDB taxonomy): domain Bacteria; phylum Gemmatimonadota; class Gemmatimonadetes; order Palauibacterales; family KS3-K002. Next base: position 4,423 of record CANPVY010000107.1, read on the forward strand.
GAGGGACGCACTGCGCGACGACCCGGGCTTGGCGGCCGGCGTCTACCTGTACGAAGGCCGGATGGTGAACGAGAAGGTCGGGGGCACCCTGGGTATCCCGGCAACGCCGCTTCAAAAACTTCTTGACGGGAGTGCAGCCTGATGAACTGGCTTGACGACTATAGATCCAAGGTGATGACCGCCGACGAGGCGGTCAGGAAGATCAAGAGCGGCGACCGCGTCTACTACGCCGGCAACGCGGCCATCCCGCAGGCTCTGGTGCGTGCCCTTGCCAAGCGGCGCGACGAGCTGGAGGACGTGCAGCTGAGTCACGTGCTCTTGTTGGGCGAGGACCCACTCTCAGTGCCCGGTATGGAAGGACACTTCCGCCACAACTCACTCTTCGTCGGTCCGGCGGACCGCGAAGCCGTCAATGACGGGCGTGCCGACTATGTGCCCATCTTCCTGCACCAGATCCCGCGCCTCTTTCGGGAGGGCATCGTCCCGCTGGATGTCGCCATGATCCAGTGCTCTCCACCCGACGAGCACGGGTTCATGAGCTTGGGTGTGGAGACACTCGCCTCGATGGCCGCCTGCCAGGTGGCCTGGACCGTGATCGCTCAGGTCAACCTGCTCATGCCCCGCGTCCTCGGTGATTCCTTCATCCACGTCAACCGGGTAAGCGCGATCGTCGAGCACAACGAGCCGCTGCCCGAGCTGAAGCCGAAGCCCGCCACCGACGTCGAGAAGGCCATCGCGCAGCACGTGTTCGGACTGATCGAGCCTGGCTCGACTATCCAGATGGGCATCGGCGGTATCCCCGACTCGGTCTGGGAGATCATGGAGGGTAGGCTCGAGTTCGGCATCCACACCGAGATGATCTCGGATGGCGGAATGCACGCGATCCAGCGCGGCGTGGTGAGCGGGGCCAAGAAGAACCTGCACCCGGGGAAGGTCGTGATCACCTTCGCGCTCGGCAGCGCCGAACTCTACGACTTCCTCGACAACAACCCGATGATCGAGGCTCATCCTGTCGACTACGTCAACGACCCCGTCATCGTCAGCCAGAACGAGAACATGGTGGCCGTCAACTCGGCCATCGAGGTGGACCTCACCGGACAGGTCTGCTCGGACTCGATCGGGCCCTACATCTACTCCGGCTTCGGCGGCCAGGTCGACTTCATCCGTGGCGCCGCACGCTCCAAGGGCGGGCGTCCCATCATCGCGCTACCCTCGACGGCCAAGCGCGGTGAGGCCTCACGCATCGTGCCATTCCTCAAGCAAGGCGCCGGCGTCGTTACCAGCCGCGCCGACGTCCACTACGTCGTTACCGAGCACGGCGTGGCAAATCTGTTCGGCAAGAACCTCCGCGAGCGGGCGGAGACGCTCATCCAGATCGCCGACCCCAAGTTCCAGCGTGAGCTGGAGCTGGCGGCGAAGGTGCGCAAACTGCTGACCTAGACTCAGCAGCGGCGAAACACCGAATCATCCTCGCCGGACCTCTCTCTTTCCGCGAGGCCCAACGTTAGATATTCTGCAGCGGTCCTGTCCAGCCTGCACCTGAATGAGGAGGGACCTTTGAGGAGAATCCTCGTGACCGGCGCTCTCGGACAGATCGGCTCCGAGTTGGTTCCCGCGCTCAGCGAGCGCTACGGGGCCGACCAGGTGATCGCATCTGACATCCGCATGCCCGCCCACACAGGCGGCTCCGACAGGCCGTTCGAGTATGTGGATTGCACCGTCAAGCGCACGATCGACGAGGTAGTCCGCAAGTACGACGTCGGCACCATCTACCACCTCGCCTCCCTGCTCTCCGCGACCGCGGAAGAAAAGCCACACGCGGCATGGGACGTCAACATGGGCGGCCTCTATCGCGTGCTCGAAGTGGCACGCGAGAACCGCTGCTCCATCTTCTTCCCCAGCTCCATTGGCGCTTTCGGGCCGAACACCCCCAAGGACCGAACTCCCCAGGATACCCTGCAGCGCCCGACCACCATGTATGGTGTGACCAAGGTGGCCGGCGAGCTCCTGTGCGACTACTACCACCGCCGCTTCGGCCTGGACACCCGCGGGCTGCGTTACCCCGGCCTCATCTCCTACGTCGCGCCGCCCGGCGGTGGCACGACCGACTATGCTGTCGAGATCTTCTACGAGGCGATTCGCAACAAGCGCTACTCCTGCTTCCTGGCGCCTGATACTTGCCTGGACATGATGTACATGCCCGACGCCGTCAAGGCGGCCATCGACCTCATGACCGCTGATCCTGACCGACTCGCGCATCGCAACGCTTTCAACGTGACCGCCGTCAACTTCACACCGGAACAACTGGCGGCGGAGATCCGCAAGCACATACCGAAGTTCACCATCGACTACGAGGTGGATCCCGTCCGCCAGGCCATCGCCGACTCCTGGCCCAATTCCATAGACGATGGCGCCGCCCGCGCGGAGTGGGGTTGGCAGCCGCAGTTCGACCTCGAATCGATGACACAGGACATGCTCGAGAACCTGAGCAAGAAGGTCAAAGCCGCCGGGGGCGCGGGCTAGCCAAGCGACGGATCGCGGCCCATCTTCGAGAGAACGCGTCTCGCAGAATGCACCAGGGCTTAGGGTTTTGCCAGGTAATTGGATCGGTCATTTTGACCGGCTCGCTCCCACTTTTGAGCGCCGGGAGGTCTGGCTCCAGCCAACTCGCGGCGGAAAATCCGTTTACACTCGGCCGGGCTTGCACTGCTGTGGCGGCACGCAGCTTGCCCCAACAAAGGATGCCACCCGCCCGGCGAGAGTGTGCCTGCAAGATTGCGAAGGAAGGTGAATCGTGAGGCTCATTACTAGGATGAGAGAGAAATCACGCGGTTTCACGCTGGTCGAGCTCCTCATCGTGACCGTGCTCATCGGGCTGCTGGCCGCGATTGCCCTACCGAAGTTTGTCAACACGCGTCAGAAATCGATGTTGGCCTCCATGAAGTCGGACCTGCGCAACCTGGCGACGGCTCAGGAGAATTACTTCTCGACGTACTACACTTACAGTAGCAGCATCAATAACTTCGACTTCAATATGACCCAGAACGTGAGCATCACTATCGGAGTAGCCGACAACAGCGGTTGGCGGGCCACAGCCACACACAGCGGGGCCCCCGGGAAGACGTGCGAGATCTATTACGGAGACGCGTCCGGGGCGACCGTCGCTACCCACGAGGGCTCGGTCGAGTGTAACTGAGTCGGGGCGGACCGAACCGCAGCTAGCTCCCTTTCCTACAGAACCACCGTCAGCTTCAGGAAGAGCGCGTCGCCCTGCTCAGAGGGCTGCCCGAGCTCTGCCGTGCCGTGCTGGTAGGCCAGCTGGAAGGTGCCGAACGGAGGCCGGTAGCGGTAGACGAAGACGGCCTGCACGTCCTCACGACGGATCCTCGTATTGGCCTGGAAGAACAGCCGCAGATAGAGGTCGCGGGTGAAGAACTGGTTCGCCCGCACCACGTGGATCCACGTGCTTTTATCCTCGGGGTCGGGATCTAGCGTCAGCCGCTCCAGCTCGTACTCCAACGATAGCTGGGGCGTCAACTTGTAGGCAGCGGCCGCCGTCCAGAGGCTGAAGTCCGAGTCGAAGTTCCTGCCGAACCGGTATCCTACCTGGACGGACTGGTATTCGCGCGTGTTGTAGCCGACCTCGAGAGCGAACTCCCGGTTCCGGAAGTCCTTCTGGAAGAGCTTGCCATCCTCCGCCTTGAACTCCTCCCGGTAGGCCGCCTCCATGCTGAGGCGATTGCGGAACTCGACCTCGACCGACTGGTCGATCTGCCAACTACGCAGAGACCCCCTCTGGCTCCAGTAGATATTGTAGTTCGAGCCGTACTCCAGGCGCTCGAACGTTCCCCTCTGGATCCAGAACGTGCGCCTGAGCGCCGAGTCCAGCTCCCTTCGATCGTCATCCCGGATGAACCCGACCGCGTTGACATGATCCTTAAACCGGTCGCCCAGGTGCGTGTAGCGCACGTGGAAGTGGCCGGTAGGCGAGTCGTAGGCCGGGCGAATGAAGTAGGCCCAGGTTCCCCTCCCATAGGGACCCCAGCTCTCGATCAGCTGAGCGGTCATCCCCAGGGTCTTCGTGAAGAAGAGCGTCGCATCGAGGCCAGCGGAGCCGCGGTTCTCGCCATCCAGCCTACGGTTGGCCAGGGTGAGCGCCACGTTCGACGAGCCGAACACATCACGCTGGAACCGCCCCACGGCATACGTGCCGCTCGCCGTGTCGCCCACCGCCTCGCCGTGTGCGACCAGGGTCGCGAGCGTCCACGGCCCGGCCTTGCCCAGCGCCTGGCCGCCGGCATCCACTTCGCCGATACGTCGGGAGTAGAACGTGCGAATACGCTGCCCGAACAGCTCCGCCCCCTCCAGAAAGAACGGCCGCTTCTCCGGCAATTGAAGCTCGAAGCGTGTCAGGTTGACCTGTTCCTGGTCCGCTTCAATAGTCGCGAAGTCCGGGTTCGCCGTCAGGTAGGCGGACAGCTCCGGCGTCAGCGCGTAGCGCAAGTCGGCGCCTGCCTGCCACTCGCCCCGCGCATCTTCCTGCAGGCGCGACAGCCCATAGGCGATCAACTGATGCCGGCGCGCTGGCGGCGCGATGTCGAGGCCAACCAGGCAGCCGCCCTGCGACACCCGGAACTGGTGCTCGAGCGGGCCTGCCCAGAAGCTGACCTCGAACGTGCGCCGCCGGCTGCGCCCGAAGTTGATGCCCCAGGTCACGTCTCGACCTGCCGCGTACTTGATGGACGTGAGCGGAATGGCGATCTCCACCGTCCACCCGTACTCCGCACGAGCCGCAGCCGAACGCCACGGCGCATCCCACGTCGCGTCCACCGTCCTGCCGTCGTTCGCCACGCGCCCGTCGGCTTGGGTACCCAAAGCGTTGGTCATGAAGTAGTACGCCGAGCGGTGATCGTTGTGGCTGTCCAGGACGACCACGACCGCGTCGTCGTTCTCGAGCTCCGCGTCGCGACGCGTCAGCTGTGCGGTCGGCTCCTCCGGATCCCAGACGCGGAAGGCGACGTACAGGTGGGCTGCGTCGTACAGCACGAGGGCCTGGGTCGCGAATTCCGACGGGCTGCCGCGCAGCGGCTCGTATTGGATGAAGTACTCCGCTACCGCCGCTCCCGCCCATTCCGCCTCGGCGACGTCGCCATCGATCAGCGGCGCCCTTGCCGCCCTGACGGCCCGCAGCACAAAGCCCGAGTCCGGCGCCGCCGCCGCGGGTAGCGTCACAGAGAAAAGCGAGAGCAGGGCGATCGTGCTGGCAGTCATTTGACGCGACCACAGGTAGCACCGCAGTCCACTCAACGGCAAGGGCCCGCCCAGGGATGCCAAGTGCCGATTGGGATCTCGATCCAGAACGTTGCGCTCGGCCAGCGGAACGACGATACTGCAGGATAGAAGTGCTACTCAGGTCTCCGTGGCTCCGTGCACAGGGGAGTTGC